>JBJMSU010000210.1:0-3343 GCA_045801465.1 Xanthobacteraceae bacterium
TCATGGTCATCGGACCGGCGGTGTCGAGCGTGATCTCCAGCGGTCCGATGCCGGTGTACGGCACGAGGCCGAACGTCGGTTTCATGCCGACGATGCCGCAATGGGCCGCCGGAATGCGGATCGAGCCGGCCTGGTCGCCGCCGATCGCCATGTCGACCTCGCCGGCGGCGACCAGCGCCGCCGAGCCCGACGACGAGCCGCCGGCCGAATAGCCGGGCTTGCGCGGATTGTGCACCGGGCCGGTCGCGCTGGTGTGGCTGCCGCCCGACACGCAGTAATATTCGCACACCGCCTTGCCGGCGATCTCGCCGCCGGCGTCGAGGATGCGCGTCACGATGGTGGCGTCGACCTCCGGCACGTAGCCTTCCAGCAGCCCGGCGCCGATCATCATCGGCACGCCGGCGAGGCAGATATTGTCCTTCAGCGCGATGCGCCGCCCGGCGAGCTTGCCGCCGGTGCCGCCGGCCTGCCGCTTGATCGACGTGGTCACGTACCAGGCGCCGTAGCGGTTCTCCTCCGGCGCCGGCCGCGCGAACGCGCGCGCCTCGCTGACCACCGGCACCTCGTCCGCCATGGCGTCGAGCGCCGCATAGGCGTTCGCCAGCGGCGCCACGATGCGCGTCGCCGCTTCGAGATAGGCATCACTCGGGCTCATGCCGAGCTTAACGGCCGCCGCGCGCAGATCCGCCACTGTCGGTGGGATGAACATCAGTACAGGCCCGGCGTGCCGCCGCCGTCGACCGCGACGGCGACGCCCTGGATTTGCCGCGCACGGTCCGAGCACAGGAACAGCGCGAGCGCCGCCACGTCCTCCGGCTGGGCGATGCTGCGCACGCCGCTGCGCGCCATGATCTGTTGCTTGATCTCGTCGACGGTTTTGCCCAGCGCCTGCGCGCGTTGCGCCCACAGGATCTTGGTGCGGTCGGTCTCGGTCGTGCCGGGATGGATCGCATTGACGTTCACGCCGTCGCGCTTGCCGAGCTGCGAGAGGCCCTTGCTGAACGTCGCAAAGGCGCCGTTGACCGAGCTGCCGATGAGGAATTCGGGATCGGGCGTGCGCGCGGCGCCGCCGATGATGTTGACCACGTGTCCCTGCGCGGCCTTGAGCAGCGGCCAGAACAGCCGCGTCAGCCGCACCGCGCCGAGGAATTTGAGCGCAAACCCGTCGCTCCACGCATCGTCGGGAAGATCGACGAATGCGCCGGCGCGGGTGGCGCCGGCCGAGTTCACCAGGATGTCGCAGCGGCCGTGCCGCTCGCTCACCGTGCGGAACAGATGCTCGCAGGCATCGAGCTTGCGCAGGTCGCCGGCGCACGTCATCGGCTCGGCGGCGCCGCTCTGCTTGATCGCCGCGGCGGCGGCCGCGAGGTTGGCAGCGGAGGAGGCGGCGAGAGTGAGCGTCGCGCCCTCGCGGGCGAAGGCCTCGGCGGTGGAGCGGCCGATGCCGCGGCTGCCTCCCGTGACGACGACCACCTTTCCGGCAAATTCCCCCGGCATCGAGTTCTCCCTTTGTTGAGTGTCACATCTTCGGCAGGTGGCGCAGCGCCGTCTCGACCACGGTCGCGGCCGCAAACGTGCGCTTAACCTCGTCCTTTTTCTCCTCCGCGTAGTCGAGCGCAAGGACGAGCGGCACGGTGTATTGCGGCGTGCCCAGCGTCGCCTCGGCGGTCGCCAGCATGGCCGAGGCAAAGCGCACCGGCATCGGCACCGGCGCCACCGGCTGGTTGATCGGATCTTCGCATAGCGCCGGCGGCCTCGTCACCAGGTACTGGCGGCACACGAACGGGCGCTCGGCATAGATGCTGCAGGCGTGGTCGACGAGGAACGGGCAGGCGATCTTGAGAGCGAAATAGCGCCCCGTCGTCTCGCGCGCGGCCTCGGCCGTCATGTCCTGCCGGTTGCGCATATAGGCGTCGAACAGGCCGGTATCGCGCAGGCGCTGCACCGCCGCCGCAAACGCCGCGCTCACCTGCTGCTGGCGTGGCTGCGGCGGGCGGTCGACGAGCCGCGCCAGCGCGGAAGCCTCCGGCGGCGTGACCGGCACCGGCTGCGCCTCGCAGCCGGCCGAGCAGCCCTTGGCGCAGCTGACGCGCCGCTCCGGCGTCTCGCGGTCGCGCACCGCATGCGCGATCACCGCGTCGTCCAGGGCGCGCAGCGCGGGCAGCACCTGCTCGAGGCGCGACTGCTCGGGCGGGCCGGCGGCCGATGCCGTCAGCGGCCGGCCGTTGACCGTCGAGGTGATGCGCAGGGGGCGGGTCATCGCATGCGGGTCCTGGAGGCGCGGAAGGCGGCGGCGCCGGTGCCTCAACCGTACCCAAATTGGAACGATCGTCACAGAGGGCGCGCGCACTTGCCTCGAGCTTCCCGCCGTCGTGCGACGAGAGCGCCGCATGCGGCACACTCTCGCAGCCAGCGTTTGGAAGCTCGCAGCGCAGTCTCGACCGAACATTCTCACAGAGGGTGCGGCGGCAGGTCGCGACGTCGCTGTTTGCCGCGGCTCCTGCCATCGAGCTTTCTAAAATAGAAAGGCAGGTCCTCAATTTGGATTTCGCTTACTGTCCAGTGGGCCTATCGTGGTCGCAATGCCAATATGAGCTCGTGGTGGCACCGAGCACTGGGATCAGAATGGCGCGTCCAGTCGCGACGACTTGAGGCATGAGCACAGGCCTACCTGGATTTTTTGAAGGGACCGAAATGCCGACCGCCGGATGGTGGGAGGCTTTGTGGCCCGACCCGGTGGGAGTGCTTGTTGCCGTCGGCATGAACCCTGGGATGGAAGTGATCGATCTCTGCTCGGGCGACGGCTGGTTTACCCTGCAGATCGCAAAGATTGCGCGCCACGTCGTTGCCGTCGACATAGATCGCAATTTGCTGGACGTGGCGCGCCACCGCCTGACCGAAGCAAACGCCGTGAATTGCGATTTTGTCGAAGGCAACGCCTACGATCTCGCGGCACTTGCGCGGCACCCGGCAGATTTCGTTTTCATGGCGAATGCGTTTCACGGTGTTCCCGATCGGCCACGATTGGCCCGCGCGGTATCTGCGGCGTTGCAACCCGCCGGCCGCTTCGCCATCGTGAACTGGCATCAGCGGCCGCGGCATGAAACTACCGTATTGGGCGAGCCACGCGGACCCAAGACTGAATTGCGCTTGTCGCCAGAACAGACCATCGCGTCAGTCGGAGCGGGCGGGCTGACCCTTTCTGCGCTTGTAGAATTGCCGCCGTATCACTATGGCGCAGTTTTCCAGCGGCCGAGGGCGTAGTGCCGCCGATTTAAATTCCTACCGTGCCTGCCGCAAACTCGCTTAGGAACTTAAAATCGAAAAGCGGCACTGGAACCAT
>JBJMSU010000239.1:0-43233 GCA_045801465.1 Xanthobacteraceae bacterium
GTCGGGCAAAACGAATGGCAATATCGCCCTGACTTTCAAGGCCGAGGAACACCTCAATCTCGCCCGCGCCTGATGGCAGATCTCTATCGCGAGCTGGTCGCGATCCTTCGCGCAAATGGCTGTTACCTGGTTCGCCCTGGAAAGGGCAGCCATGAAATTTGGTACAGTCCGATCAATCAACGCCCCGTGACGGTGCCGCGCTCAATCAAATCGCGCCACACCGCCAATGATGTGCTCAAATCAGCCGGCCTGCCGAAAGCTTTCTGATCATGCCAGCCGATCCCGTCGCCATTGCCCGCGATCTCATCCGCTGTCCCTCGGTCACGCCGGCGGAGGGCGGCGCGCTCGCGTATCTTGAACGCCTATTGAAGGCTGCCGGATTCACCGTGCATCGGCCGGTCTTCCACCAGCCTGGCACGGCCGACGTCGAGAACCTCTACGCCCGGATCGGCACCGCATCGCCGCACCTTGTCTTCGCCGGGCACACCGACGTGGTGCCGCCGGGCGATGAAGCAGCATGGCGCCATGGGCCGTTCGCCGGTGAAATCGCCGAAGGCGTGCTCTATGGCCGCGGTGCCGTCGACATGAAGGGAGGCGTGGCCTGCTTCCTCGCGGCCGCGCTCGACCATCTCGCCGCCAACGGCGGCCGGCCGAAAGGGTCGCTCTCGTTCCTGATCACCGGTGACGAGGAGGATGTTGCCGTCAATGGCACCGTGAAGCTCCTCAAATGGGCGGCCGAGCGCGGCGAGAGATTCGACAATTGCGTTCTCGGCGAGCCGACCAATCCGCAGATGCTCGGCGACGCCATCAAGGTGGGCCGCCGCGGTTCGCTCAACGGCGTGCTCGTGGTCACCGGCAAGCAGGGGCACGTCGCCTATCCACAGCTCGCCGAAAACCCCGTCCGTGGCCTGGTCCAGTTGATGAGCGCTCTCATGGCCGAGCCGCTCGACCGCGGCAGCGCGCAGTTCGATCCCTCGAACCTCGAGTTCACCTCGATCGATATCGGCAACCGCACCGTCAACCTGATCCCGGCCGAAGCGCGCGCGCGGTTCAACATCCGCTTCAACGATCACCACACGCAGGAATCCTTGAAGGCGTTAATCGAACAGCGCGCCGGCGCGGCTGCCCACGGCGTGCGCTGGCGGATCGATTGGGAGCCTTCTAACGCCGATGCGTTCCTGACGCAGCCCGGTCCGTTCATCGATCTCGTCGCTGAGGCGGTGGCCGAGATCGCCGGACGCAAGCCGCAGCTTTCCACCTCCGGCGGCACCTCCGACGCCCGCTTTATCAAGGATTATTGTCCCGTCATCGAGTTCGGGCTGGTCGGCGCCACGATGCACCAGGTCGACGAGCGCATCGCGGTCGCAGACCTGATCAAGCTGACCGCCATCTATCGCCGCATTCTCGATCGCTATCTCGCGTGAGCCGCCTGTCCTCGCGCTTAGAGCATGATCCCGAAAAGTGGATACCGGTTTTCGGAAAAGATCATGCTCCACCAATAAGCTAGAGCGCGATGACGATTCGAAGAAAAGTCATCGCGCTCTAGTAATCCACCGAGACCAGATAAAGGCCGTCCGGCGGCGCCACCGGGCCGCACAGACCGCGGTTGCGCGCGGCCAAGGCTGAGGAGAGATCCCGTGCGGTCCATTTGCCGTCGCCGACCAGCACCAGCGAGCCGACCATCGAGCGCACCTGATGGTGCAGGAATGAACGGGCTGCGGCATGGATCCGGACCTCCTCGCCCAAACGCTCGACGGCGAGCCGGTCGAGGGTCTTGACCGGGGATTTCGCCTGGCATTCGGCGGCGCGGAACGTGGTGAAGTCGTGCCGGCCGATGAGGGTCTGGGCCGCCGCATGCATCGCCGGGACATCGAGCGGGCGCGCGACGCGCCAAGCACGATGGCGGTCGAGGGCCAGATCGGCGCGGCGATTGACGATGCGATAGAGATAATGGCGCTGCGTGGCGGAAAAGCGCGCGTCAAAGCCGTCCGGCACCCGTTCGGCCGCGAGCACGGCGATGGGATGCGGGCGAAGATGCGCCGTCAGCGCGTCGCGCACCGTGTCCGTGTCCCAGTCCTTGGCAAGGTCGACATGCGCCACTTGGCCCAGCGCATGGACGCCGGCATCGGTACGGCCGGCACCTTGGATGAGGACCCGCTCGCCGGCAAAGGCCGCGACCGCCTCGGCGAGCAATCCTTGAACCGACAGGCCGCCGGCCTGGCTCTGCCATCCGACGAACGGTGTTCCGTCATATTCCACCAGTAGCTTGTATCGCGGCATAGGGTCTCACGCTGGACGAAATCGCTCAAACGCGGGATACAATGTACCCAAATTGGCTGTCGGAGCGCCTATGAAACGTGCGTTCAGAGACCTGATCATCGCTCTGCTCGACGATCATCGCATCCTGAGCATCGCCACCAACCGGCCGGACGGCTGGCCGCAGGCCACCGTCGTCTCCTACTGCAACGACGGCTTCGTGATTTATTTCTTCAGCGATCGCGACGGGCAGAAGGTCCACAATATCACTCACGACCCGCGGGTCTCTGTTGCGATCGCCAAGGACACTCACCGGCCGCTGGATATCAAAGGTCTCTCGCTCGCCGGCCGCGCCGTCGTGGTCGATGACAAGTCGGAAGTCGATCACGCTCACGGGCTGCTGCTCGCCCGCTTTCCCGAGTACCGCGTGCTGCCGAAGCCCAATCGACACGAGATCGCGCTGGTCCGGGTTACGCCCGAGATCGTATCGGTGGTCGATTATGCCAAGGGCTACGGTCATTCCGACCTCATGCGCGTCACCGAGGACGATCTCGCCGAGTTCGTCGAACGCCGCCGTCACCATTGGGCCGGCGAGCAGCACGCGCAGCGCGGGGCCGAGCCGGTGTCCGCACCAAGGGCCGGGAAGGCGCGGGGCTAGTGCCCCGCTTCCGAAGTTCGTGATACATGGCGGCCCCTCTGACACGAACTTCGGAAGCAAAGGGGCACTCGCAAGTCTATGATCGTAGTGCCGCTTTCCGATTTGCACGAGTTTGCGGCAGGCGGTATAGGAACTTCAAATCGGCGGCACTAGCAAACCCCCCGTTCATGACAATCGTGTTCCCGGCGCGAGCGGCGTGCCGCGCAGGAATTCCTCCGGCTGCATGGGCTGCCGGCCGGCGCGCTGCACCTCAAGCAGGCGCACCGCGCCCTCGCTGCACGCGATGGTGAGGCGATCATCGAGGACGGTGCCGGGCGCGGCCAAGCCCGCGCCGCGGGTCGTGCGCAAGGCCTTCACCCGGGTGCCGGCAATCTCAAACCAGGCGCCGGGAACCGGCGACAAGCCGCGGCAGTGATCGTGCACCTGCTTCCACGGCTTCGACCAGTCGATCCTGGTCTCGTCCTTCTCGATTTTCGTTGCATAGGTGATCCCCGTATCGGGCTGCGGCGTCAGGATCAGCGAGCCGCGCTCCAACGCTGCGAGCGCGCGCAGCATCAGGTCGGCGCCGAGCGGGGCGAGCACGTCATGCAACTCTCCGGCCGTCATGTCGGCGCCAATGGCGACGTGCTCGGCCAGCGCGATCGGGCCGGTGTCCAGGCCCTCATCCATTTTCATCACCATCACGCCGGTTTCAGTGTCGCCCGCCATGACGGCACGGTTGATCGGCGCGGCGCCGCGCCAACGCGGCAGCAGCGAGGCATGCAGGTTGAAGCAGCCGTGCGACACGCCGGCCAGGATCGGCAGCGGCAGGATTAACCCGAACGCCACCACGACCGCGGCATCGGCGCCGTGCGACCGGAACGCCGCGTGCGCCTCGTCGCTGCGCAGGGTCTTCGGCGTCAGCACCGATAAGCCGAGCCGGCGCGCTTCGCGCTCGATCGGGCTCGGCGTCAGCTCCATGCCGCGCCCGGCTGGTTTCGGCGCGCGCGTATAGACGGCGACGATCTCGTGCCCGCCCGACACGATCGCGCTCAAGGTCGGCACCGCGAATTCGGGCGTGCCCATGAAGACGAGGCGGAGCGGCATGACCGTCGTGTGCAGCCCAAATCAGGAATTCGGCGTGACTTCAAACGGATTGATCAAATCGAGCCCGAGATCGCTGAAGTGCCCGATGTCGCGCGTCGCCAGCGGTGCGCGTTGCGCCAGCGCGATCGCGGCGATCAAGGCATCCATTTGCTCAATACGCCGCCCCATCCGCTCGCGTGTTGCGGCGATACGTCCGTAGGCCGCGCTCGCCGCGATGTCGAGCGGCAGGATGCGGCCGCGAAAATAGCTGTTCTCGATTCGATCGATTGCGGCTTGCAGGTTGGTTCGTCTGCGGCCCGGGGCCAGCCTTTCAACGCCGAACCGCAACTCCGCGAGCACCGGCGTGCACAGATACAGCTCGTGCGCGGATTGCGCGTCGATCCACGCCACGACGATTGTGCTCGGCTGCGGTCGTAAATTCTCGGACACGACATTGGTGTCGAGCAGAATCATTCGAAATCCGGCGGACGGCTGATCTCTTCGGGAACCTCGAAAACATATTCGTCGCTGCGATCCTCCGCAGCGAGGAGCTGGCTCATCAGCGTGCCGAGTTTGCGACTGTCGGCTCCGGCAGCGAGCGCACGCTGAATCAACACCTTTGCCTCGCCCGAGAGACTGCGATTGTTCCGCCTCGCGCTGTCCTCGAGCTGGCGCTTGAGCTGAGGTTCGATGCCGCGGATCAACAGGTCTGCCATGATTTTAGATATCTATGATATCAAAGCTCCCGGGTCAATGACCGATCTCGATTTGTGTCCGACGGCGTAAATACAATTAAACTAACTGTTTCAATTGGATAGAGGCTACAAATGCCGGCAAACGCGGTTGCAGCCCGCCTTACTCCTCCGCCCGCTTCGCCGCCTTGGTGAATTTTTTGATGATGCGGTCGCGCTTGAGCTTGGACAGGTGATCGATGAACAGCCTGCCGTTGAGGTGGTCGATCTCGTGCTGCAGGCAGGTGGCGAGCAGCCCGTTGGCGTCGACTTCGTGAACGGCACCTTCGAGGTCGGTGAAGCGGACCTTCACCTGCGCCGGACGCTCGACCTCTTCGTACACCTCGGGGATCGACAGACAGCCCTCTTCATAGGTCCCGCGCTCCTCCGAGCTCCACAGGATTTCCGGGTTGATCACGACCTGCGGCTTCTTCGACTCGTCCTTCTTGCCGAGATCGAGGGTGACGACGCGCTGTGGAATCCCGACCTGGATCGCCGCCAGGCCGATGCCGGGTGCCGCATACATGGTCTGAAACATGTCGGCGACGAGGCTGCGGACCTCGTCGTCGATCTCGTTGACCGGTTTGGATACGAGCCGCAGGCGGGGGTCCGGCAGCTTGATGATCTCGCGCGGCGCCATGTGCCGCGATGTAAGCGGAAGGCGGAATACGGTCAATGTGGCTGCTGGCACCGACTTCGCGCCTCGCCCTGTGCGCTTCGTTCTCTCTTCGTTCGCTTCGATCTGCGAATCAGTTACAAGGGCGAATGGTCGAAACCCTCTTCATTGTCAGCGACGTCGCCGTCACCGTTGGGCAAGCGCTCATTGCGCTGGCGACGCTTGCGCTCATCCTGCTGGTGGTGGTCGCTGTGAAGCTCGGTCGCGCCGCGCGTGAGCGCAGGAGCGAGGCGGCGGCCGAAGCGGTGCGCTCCGAGCAGATCGAGCAACGCATGGCGTCCTTGGCCCGGATCCAGGCCGAGACAGTCGGGCGTCTGCACAGCATGGGCGAGACGTTCAGTGGGCGCCAAGCCGAGCTCGGCCGGGTTGTCAACGAGCGGCTCGACGCCGTGACCCATCGCCTCGGCCAGTCGATGGAAGCGACCACGCGCCATACCGTCGAAAGCCTGCGTCATCTGCACGAACGGCTGGCCGTCATCGACAACGCCCAGAAGAATTTGACCGAGCTGTCCGCGCAGGTGACCTCGTTGCGCGAGGTGCTGGCCAACAAGCAGGCGCGCGGCGCCTTCGGCCAAGCGCGCATGGAAGCGATCGTGCGCGACGGGCTGCCGAAGGGCGCGTACGAGTTCCAGTTCACCCTGTCGAACCGCACGCGGCCCGATTGCGTGGTATTCTTACCGGTCGACCAGCGCCCGCTGGTGATCGACGCCAAGTTTCCGCTCGAGGCGGTCACCGCATTCCGCGAGGGCAAGACCGACGAGGCCAAAAAGCAGGCGGCTCAGCGCCTGCGGCAGGACGTGCTGAAGCACATCACCGACATCGCCGAGCGTTACCTCATTCCCGGCGAGACCCAGGAGCTCGCCTTGATGTTCGTGCCGTCGGAATCGGTCTATGCCGAGCTGCACGACGGCTTCGACGACCTCATTCAAAAAGCTTACCGGGCGCAGGTCGTGCTGGTCTCGCCCTCGCTGCTCATGCTCGCCATTCAGGTCATGCAACAGATCTGCAAGGACGCGCGCATGCGCGAGGCCGCTCACGAGATCCGCACGGAGGTCGGGCATCTGGTCGGCGATCTTGATCGTCTGCGCGAGCGCGTGCTCAAGCTCCAGCAGCATTTCGGCCAAGCCAACGACGACGTGGCGCAAATCCTGATCTCGGCCGACAAGATCACCAAACGCGGCGGGCGCATAGAGGCGCTGGAGTTCGACGCCGAGGAGACGCCGCGCGAGGCGAGGCTCGTCATGCCGACGCCCATCGGTCCCAAAATCGACGCAGCGGAGTGATATATCTCCCGCATGACCGCCACCCGTGAGGCTGCAGCATCGCCTATCGCGCCCGCCCGGCGATCCTTCGCCGAGGCGGTCGCCGTTTATCTACAGCGGCGGGTGCTCATCGTCATGTTCCTCGGCTTCTCGGCCGGGCTGCCGCTGGCGCTCTCCGGCTCGACGCTCCTGGTATGGATGCGCGAGATCGGCATCGACCTCGGCATCATCGGCTTGTTCGCGCTCGCCGGCACGCCCTACACGGTCAAGTTCCTGTGGGCGCCGGTGGTGGATGCCCTCGACGCGCCGATCCTCTCGCGCCTGCTCGGTCGCCGCCGCGGCTGGCTGGTGTTTGCCCAGCTCCTGCTCATGGCCTCGATCGCGCTGCTCGGCCTGTGCAATCCGGCGACGGTCCCCTGGTACGTCGTCTTCGGCGGTGCGCTGCTGGTCGCGGTGGCGTCGGCGACACAGGACATCGTGATCGATGCCTTCCGCATCGAAAGCCTGCCGGAGAGCGAGCAGGCCGCCGGCATGGCCTCCTATGTCGCCGCCTATCGCATCGGCATGCTGGCTTCGACGGCTGGCGCTTTGTTCCTGGTGAGCGGGTTCGAGGCGTTCGGGCTCGCCAAGGGCGCGGCGTGGACCGCGGGTTATATCGCCATGGCGGTGCTCGTGCTGGTCGGCATCGCCACGGCGCTCATCGCCACCGAGCCGGAAAAATCCGCCGCAGCGGAAGCCGATCATGCCGCCCATGCGCGTGAAAACCCCGTGAGGCGCGTCGCGCTCGCCGCCTATGGGGCCTTTTCCGATCTGCTCGGCCGCGACATGGCGCTCGTGGTGCTGCTGTTCGTGGTGCTGTTCAAGTTCACCGACGCGCTCGCCGGCGTCATGACGGCGCCGTTCGTCATCGACCTCGGCTTCTCGCGTAACGAGTACGCGGCGATCATCAAGGGCGTGGGCCTGGCGGCGACATTGATCGGCGGCTTCGCCGGCGGGTTCGTGGCGCGCGCCTACCCGCTGGCGACCAGCCTGTGGATCGGCGGCGTGCTGCAGGCCTTGGCCAACCTGGCGTTTTCCTGGCAGGCGGTCGTCGGCCACGATCTCGCGCTGCTCACCTTCGCCATCGTGGCGGAGAACTTCACCAGCGCCATCGGGACCGTGATCTTCGTTGCCTACCTCTCGGCCTTGTGCAGCAATCCGCTGCATACGGCGACGCAATACGCATTGCTTACTGCGCTGGCGGCGGTCGGCCGCACCTACCTGTCATCCGGCGCCGGCTTCATTGCGGAAGCGTTCGGCTGGTTCTGGTTCTTTGCCATTTGCGCCGCCGCCGCGGTCCCGAGTTTCCTGCTGCTCGCCTGGCTGCAGGCGCGCGGCCACTTCGCAAGCCTTGCGAACAAGAACGGCGCTGCCTGACGCCGCTCAGAACGGCGTCCGCTGGCGGATCGCCGCCGCGAGCGTTCCCTCATCGAGGTAGTCGAGTTCACCGCCCACCGGCACGCCATGTGCGAGCCGCGTTACCTTCACGTCGGCGTTGTGAACGAGGTCGGTGATGTAGTGGGCCGTGGTCTGCCCATCGACCGTCGCGTTGAGAGCGAGAATAAGCTCGCGCACGCTCGTGTCGTGGGCGCGCGTGACCAGCGCGTCGATCGACAGATCCTCGGGGCCGATGCCGTCGAGCGGGGAGAGCGTGCCGCCGAGCACGTGGTAGCGCGCCGAAATCGCGTGCGCCCGCTCGAGCGCCCACAGATCGGCGACGTCCGCCACCACCACGATGATGGAGGCGTCGCGTCTTAAATCGGTGCAGACCGTGCACGGATTTTGCGTGTCGATATTCCCGCAAACGCTGCAGACGACGATCTTGTCGAGCGCGACCTGCAGCGCCGATGCGAGCGGCGCCATCAGCGGCTCGCGTTTCTTGATCAGGTGCAACGCCGCCCGCCGCGCCGAGCGCGGTCCCAGCCCCGGCAGCCGGGCGAGCAACTGGATCAGGCGCTCGATCTCGGGTCCGGCAATCGCGGTGGGCATGGGCAGGGGATCAGGACGTCGGCAATCGAGGCTATTGCATGTCCTTGGCGGACGGCGGGGCACGCAACGCATTGATCAGCTGGCCGAGGCCGAACAGCGAGCGCTGATCTTCCAGGCCCGGGCTCATCTCCGCCATGGCCTTCTCCAGGAAGGCAACGAAGCGCTCCTGGTCGATCACGCCCTCTTGGACGAGGAATCGGCAGGTCAGCACATGACAGGCCAGGAAGCCGGCGATGGCCGCCGACAATGCTTCGACATCGACTTTTTTCTCCACGATATCCTCCGTCCGACGGTCGCACCGCCGGATCAATGCCCAGCGGGCGGTTTGTGGATCAAAACAGCTTCAGCCCGGGCGGCAGCGGCAGCCCGCCCGTGAGGCTCTTCATCTTCTCTTGCATCACGGCTTCGGCCTTGCGCCGTGCATCGCCGTGCGCGGCAACGAGCAGGTCCTCGACGATGTCCTTTTCCTCGGGCTTGAGCAGCGAGGGATCGATCGACACGCCCTTCATCTCGCCTTTGGCGCTGAGCTTGACGGTGACGAGACCGCCGCCGGCCGTGCCCTCGACCTCGATCTGGTCGAGCTCCGCCTGCATCTCCTGCATCTTGGTTTGCAGCTGGGCCGCCTGTTTCATCAACCCCATGAAATCGGGCATCTCGTCTCCTGTTCGCTTGGTCGGCTGCGCAAGCCGTGATGAATCGCGCACGCCTGTCGAGGATCGCGGCAACCCTGCATTCACCTCTCGTCGAGATCGTCCGGCGATACCTGAGGGCCGAATGCAGAATCTTCATCGGCCGAAGACTCGGGATTGGTTTCGTCGCCGGCGACGATCTCCGCTGGCGCCGCCGGCTCGAAGGGAGACCGTACATCCACGATCTCGGCGCCGGGAAACCGCGTCAGCACGGCCTGTACCAGCGGATCGGCCGCCACGCCACGCACGAGCTCCGCCCGCCGCGCATCGGCCTGAGCCTTCACGGTGGGCGCGCCTTGCTCGGCCGAAACAACGACCATCCAGCGCCGCCCCGTCCATTGCGAAAGCTTGCGCGAAAGCTCGCCAACGAGCGTTCGCGCCGCGCCCGGCTCGAGCGCCACTTCGAGCTTGCCGTCCTCGAACCGCACCAGACGCACATCGCGTTCGAGCGCGGTCTTGATCACGAGGTCACGCTTTTCGGTTGCCAAGGCGACCAGCTCTTCGAACCGGCCCACCACAAGGGGTGCTTGCGCCGGAGCGGAAACGGGATCGGGGGCGCGCACCACCGGATCGTGGGCGGGCGCGGCAACCGCGCGGGCGGATTGGGCCGCCACCGATCGCACGCCCGATGAAATCGGCGGTGGCGGCGCCGCGGCTGCGCTCGGGCCGGAACGCGTCGTCGTAGTCTCGTTCTCTGCGAGCGACCGGATCACCTCATCCGGGCTCGGCAGATCGGCCGCATAGGCGATGCGCACCAGCACCATCTCGGCGGCGGCGATCGGCTTGGCTGCTTCCTGGACCTCGGTGAGCCCCTTGAGCAGCATCTGCCAGCTGCGCGACAGCACCCGCATGGACAGCGAGGCCGCAAACGCACGGCCGCGCGTGCGCTCGGCCTCGCCCAGCGACACGTCGTCGGCCACCGCGGGCACGATCTTCACCCGCGTCACGAAATGCGTGAAGTCGGCAAGGTCCGCCAGCACCACCGCCGGGTCGGCGCCATTGTCGTACTGGTCGCGCAGAGCGTCGAGTGCGGCTGCAACATCGCCGCGCATCAATGCGTCGAACAAGTCGATGATGCGGGTGCGATCGGCCAGCCCGAGCATCTGCCGGAGGTCGTCGGCGCGCACCGCCAACATGTTCTGCGTACCGCCGGCGGTGCCGGCATGCGCGATCGCCTGATCGAGCAGCGACAGCGCGTCGCGCACCGACCCTTCGGCCGCGCGCGCGATGAGCGCCAGCGCTTCGCGCTCGGCTTCGATGCCTTCCTTGGCGCAGATGCTTTCGAGATGCGTCACCAGCGCCGCCGCCTCCACCCGGCGAAGGTCGAAGCGCTGGCAGCGCGACAGCACCGTCACCGGGACCTTGCGGATCTCGGTGGTGGCGAACACGAACTTGACGTGGGGTGGCGGCTCCTCGAGCGTCTTCAACAATGCGTTGAAGGCAGCTCCCGACAGCATGTGCACTTCGTCAAGGATATAGACCTTGAAGCGCGCCGTGGCCGGTGCGTAGCGCACGGCATCGTTGATCTGGCGGATGTCGTCGACGCCGTTGTGGGAGGCGGCGTCCATCTCGATGACATCGACATGCCGGCTCTCCATGATGGCCGGGCAGTGCACGCCGAGCGTCGGCATGGCGATGGTCGGGCTTGTGATCGAGCCGTCCGGCAGCTCGTAATTGAGCGCACGGGCGAGGATGCGCGCGGTTGTGGTCTTGCCGACGCCGCGCACGCCGGTGAGAATCCACGCCTGCGGGATGCGGCCGGTCGCGAACGCGTTGGTCAGCGTGCGCACCATGGCGCTCTGACCGATCAGGTCATCGAAGGTTTGCGGTCGATATTTGCGCGCCAGCACCCGATAGGCAGTGGGCGCAGCGGGCGCAACGGGAGCTTGCTCGCGCCCGGAGCGCTGGTCGCCGTCGCGGGTCAGGGCGTCGTTCATCAAGCCTCCGGCCAGCGCTAAAACAACAATGCGTGGCCGCGGACGCGTCGGCCTATCCGCGATGTCCTGCTAGAAGCGGGAGGCTGACGAGCGACCCGAACCGGAGCTCGTTAGGGCTGCTTCCTTCCGGACCTGACCCGGTTGGCGAGTGGCTCGTCCACCGCCAACCTCCCAGGCCCTATATCGGGCCAACAGGCGCAGAAAGCAAGCGGCGCGCGGCAATCGTCCACGCCTGGCGAAGGCGCGGCGACGTTGCGCATATTCGGGCGCACCGATGCATGCCGGAACCGAGTCGGGGCGAAGATCAGCGTGACTTCGGCGCATCCAGCCGGTTGGGAGGCTTCGGGCATTCGGTCTGGGCTTCGACCGTCCGCCCATCCTGCTGCACGGTCGGCGCCGCCGATTGTCCCTCTCCGCCCGCATCCGGGAGGACCGCGCTGCGCTCGACCGGCTGCTTCTCGGGCGGCTCGCCGGCCGACCCGGTGGTGCTGCTGCTCGGCGACGAAGCCGTGGGCGGACACGGATTGGGAACCTGTGACCATGCCGGGCTTGCAATCAGAATCATCAGGACGATGGCAGAATAAAGCTTGCTCATATTCGCACCTTGAGGTGAGGGCGCCGAACCAACTCCGCCGGGACCGAAAGGTTTCCTCCCCGACACGACATTGCGCGGGTCACGTTGCGCCCAGGTTCCGCTCATGCAAGTTTCGGTCTCCCGCTGGACGCCTCCATGTCTCTTGGTTCCGATCTCGGCCCAAAGCCTCCTCTCGGCTACACCGCCAGTACCCTTCAGCGCGCTGCCGAACGCCGCAGCGACGCCCAGTACCTGGCCGCGTTGGAGGCAGATCGCGCCGCGCGCGCCTATGCGATCGGCGGCGAGCGCGTCGTCCTGAAGAAAACAGCCGGCGGCCTCGATCCGTTGTTCACGCCCGGGGAGGCGCGTGCGCTTGCCCGTTCGACCGAGACGGTCTTCCTCGGGCTGGTGGAGGGTCTCGGCCGTTTCGGGGTGGGACTGGACTCGGCCGCGACCGAGGCATTGAAGGCGCGCCATGATCTCCACATCAGCGATCTGCGGTCGATCGCCATCCAGGGCCTCACCGACGCGGACCATCTTGCCGCGATCGCCGAGGCCAAGGCCCTGCTGCACTGGCACGCACGGCATCGGTTCTGTGCCAATTGCGGAGAAGCGACGTATCTCGTGCAGGGCGGCTGGCGTCGCGATTGTCCGGCTTGTCGCGCCGAGCACTTCCCGCGGACCGATCCGGTGGTGATCATGCTCGCCGTGTCCGGCGATCGCTGCCTGCTCGGGCGACAGTCACGCTTTGCGCCCGGCATGTGGTCATGTCTCGCCGGGTTTCTCGAGCCTGGCGAATCGATCGAGCAGGCAGTGCGGCGCGAGACGCAGGAGGAGGCGGGTATCCTGTGCGGGCGCATCAGCTATTTTGCCTCGCAGCCGTGGCCGTTTCCCATGTCGCTGATGATCGGTTGCCACGCCGAGGCGCTCTCGTCCGAGATCACGGTCGACTACAGCGAGCTCGAGGATGCGCGCTGGTTCGCGCGTGACGAGGTGGCCAGCATGCTGATGCGCCGGCACCCGCAAGGGCTCACCACACCGCCGCCGGTCGCCATCGCGCACCATATCATCCGCGCGTGGATCGAATGCCACGGGCAGGCACCGGCATGACGGGCGCCCCGGCGCCGAGAATTCTTTGCGCCGGAATGGCCGTGCTGGACGAGGTGTTCCGGGTCGAGCGGGTGCCAGCGGCGAATACCAAGACGCGAGCCGGCGCGTTTGCGTCGGTGGTCGGCGGATGTGCCGCCAACGCCGCCGTGGCGATCGCGCGGCTCGGCGGGGCCGCGGAGCTCGCTGCCGTACTCGGTGAAGCCGGTCACGACGAGGTCGGCGACCGCATCCTTAGCCGCCTCGCGCGCGAAGGCGTGCGGTGTTCCGGCATGGTGCGCGTCGCAAAGGCGAGCTCGACGATCTCTGCCATTCTGGTCGACGCGGCCGGCGACCGCATGATCGCGACCCACTGCGACGAGCGCCTCTTTGCCGCGGCAGTGGAGGACCCGCGCGCGCTCGTGGCGTCCGTCGATGCGGTGCTTGCCGACAACTGGCTTCCCGATCTGGTCGTGCCGATCTGTGCCGCGGCGCGCGAGCGCGGCCGGCCGGTCATCATCGACGGCGACGGCCCGATGGGGGAAACCGACGCCCTCGTGGGGCTCGCGACGCACATCGTATTCTCGGCCGATGCCTTGCGCGCGACGAGCGGGCGCGACGATCTCGGCGCCGCCCTTGCCCATATGAGCGGGCATGCGCGCGGCTTCCTTGCCGTCACCAACGGAGCCGACGACATTCTGTGGTGGGACGACGGCGCGCCGCAGCGCCTGCCGGTCTTTGCCGTCGAGGCCGTGGACACGCTCGCGGCCGGCGACGTGTTTCACGGCGCCTTTGCGCTGGCGCTGGCGGAAGGGCGTCGCGGCACCGATGCCCTTCGGTTTGCCGCCGCCGCTGCCGCGCTCAAATGCACGCGCTTCGGCGGCGGCTCCGCGGCGCCGACGCGCGCCGAAGTCGAGGCCCTGCTGGCGAGTGCCGCCAGGCTTGGTCCGTGAGGGGAGCCGGATCGTCGGATCTCTTTACACGCGATTAACCGCTTGCGCTTCATAACCGGCGAATGAGATCGCTCGGCGCGGTGACGTTCATTGCCTTGATCGTGGCGGCTGCCGCGGCTGCCGCGGGGCCGGCGCCGCAAGCGAGAGCGCGTTCGGCGGCGTACTGGCGCGATATGTGCACGGGACAGCAGATTGGCATTCCCCGCGCCGAGCAGGATCGAATGTGCCTGCTTTATCTCTCCTCCTTTCATGATGCCGTCGATGAATACCGCGAAGCCGGCTACAAAATATTCTGTCCGCCGGACACGATGTCGGCGGAGGGTATGCGCCGCGATTTTCTCGTCTATATGGCCGACATTCACGAGACCGCCGAGTTCTTTCCGGCCGGACGCGCGTTGCTCTTGGCTCTGATGCGGGCGCATCCCTGCACGGCGTCGCGCTGAATCATTCGGCGGACATTATGAAATCGTTAAGCCCAGTTCCGTCGTGCGAAGCAACCCCTGCTCCTTGAACGTGCCAAGTGTCCCGGCACGAAGGTGCGAAACGGCAACGCCCGCGTCTCGCCGGAAGCTTTAACCAAGCGCTCACGCAGCCACCGATGCCCTTGATGCACATCAGCAATTACAAACGCATAATTAATTTGTAGATCATAATCTTGCGCGTCGCTTGAGCCGCGGCCGCTGCACAAGAATGACTTACGGACTTAACCCTTTTCCCGCCATTGTGAGGGCGCCGAGATGAGTGCGAGCGACGACGTGTGTTTCGTCGACGCATGGACGCCCCTTTGTTTCATCGCCGACGACGACCAATCGCATGGCCATTACGTGTCGTTGGCCTTGCAGCGGTACGGCATCGAGACCGCGCTGTTCTCCAAAGCCTACGCCCTGCGCGAGGCGCTGTCGCGCCGGACGCCGGACCTCGTCCTCCTCGATGTGCCGCCGGACCCCACGGACGCGTTCGAGCAACTGCGAGCATTGGCCGAACGGTCCTACCGCGGCCCGATACAGCTGATGAGCTCCGGAGAGCCTGCCGCAATCGATGCCTTGATGCGGCTGGGCGTGCGCAGCGGCCTGCGCATCATGCCCGTGCTGCAGAAGCCGATCGATCAGGCCGGCATACGCAAGCTCGTCCGTGAACACAGGCTCGACGGGTTGCCGGCGAGCTCGGGGCAGACCAGTCTCGATGAAGCGCTTCGCAACAACTGGGTCGAGTTCTGGTACCAACCGAAAATCAATCTGCGCAAGAAGCAGCTCGCGGGCATCGAGGTTTTTGCCCGCGTACGCCACCCCCAGCACGGCGTGTTGCTGCCGGCCGCCTTCATGGAAGACGCAACCGAGAAGAGCCTCGTCGAGCTCACGGAAAAGTCGGTCATCCATGCGCTCGAAGCAGGAGTGAGCTTTTCCAAGATCGGGATAAAATTCCAGCTGGCCGTGAATGTCTCCATGTCCGCGCTGATCAAGCTGCCGATCAGGTCGATGGTCGGCGAATATCGGCCGGAGAACGGCGCCTGGCCTGGTCTCATCCTCGACGTCTCCGAGGATCAGATCGCGAGCGACCCGACCCTGTCGCGCGAGTTCAGCGGCCATGTGCGCTCCTGCGGGATCAAGCTGGCGATCGACGATTTCGGGCGCGGTTACCTGCCGCTGGCGCGGCTGAACGAGATTGCGTTCACCGAGCTGAAACTGGACCGCTCCTTCGTGGCCGACTGCACGATGAAGAAGAATCAGGCCGCGCTATGCAAATCGGTCATCGATCTGGCGCATAATTTTGACGCAACCGCGGTCGCGGTCGGCGTCGAGAAGGCGCTCGACGCTCACAACCTGTTCAGGCTCGGCTGCGATCTCGGCCAGGGCTATCTCTTCGCCCAACCGATGAGCCAAGCCCGGTTCTTGAAACTTCTGCAGCAGCGGGCCGAGATGGCGCGCGCGCGTTCGGCAGGGGCAACATCGACGGCTCGTCCGGCGGCGCCGGCCGAATTGGCGTCAATTGTCGGCTGACATCTTGCTGGCGATCGTCCGTACCGGATGTCCGTCGTAGTCGTAGACGAAGCTCGCGCTCTCGAAGAAGCTGAACGGCACGCGCAGCCCGATCTCGCGCGCTTTCAGAAAGCTGATCGCGATATCGGGGGGTGAGACCACCCCGACCTTGAGATCTCCGGCTTTGACTCTGCCCTGAAGGATGTCGACGCCGTAGATGGCCGCCAAATGCGCATTGCTTTCGAAGCTGATGCCGATTGCCATCACGGCGGTGTCCGCGCCGGCCCGCACGATCTCCGGCACGACGCTGATGACCGGGACACGATCGGAGTTTTCGTTGATGGTGCGAATCTCGAGGAACACCGACGTACTGCCCGTCACCCAGAACAGGCTCTTGCTCAGGTCCGGGTCGCTCTTGCGCATGGTCGCCACCGCATCGCGAACGATCTGCGTCAGCTCCTCGCGCGCTTTGGCCGGGTTCTGCACCGCTCCCCAGATCACCTGGATGCCGCGCTGACGGGCGTAGGTCGCGATCGGCTGCGCCTGAGTCTGGACGGCGCTTACGTTCTTGCTGTCGACCAGCACGGCCAGATTTTTGAGATCCCGATTGAGCTCCCGCACATAGGCCATCTGCACGTCGACCGGGACGTTCAAGGACGTGAATGCGAAATTCGACCTGCTGCCGCTCGTGTAGTCGTGCATCTGGCCGAGCTGCACCGGGTCCTTCGAACAGACCGAGACGACGGGGATCGGGCCACCCTGATAGTTGTCATAGAGCCACGCAGTCGACTCGGACCCCATGGCGAAGATCAAGTCGAAACGATGCTGCTCCGCGTAGCGGATGGCCGCTGCCCCCTTGGCGTCCTCCATCTGGAAGTTGACGACGGTAAACTCCGCGTTGACTTCCTTCGCCTCGAAAATGTGCAGAATCTTGGTGATGGCGATATCGTAGGCCGAAGAGGGCCGTGGATAGAGCACAAGCACCCGCTTGATCGGACCGCGCAGATCCGTGGCGTTGCGGCCGATCGAGATCCGCAGCGGATTTGCCGGATCTGCCGTCAAGTTCCAGGCGGAGTCGATGCCGCCGCCATAGCGGAACCATTTCGAATAGGGTTGCTCCTCGGCCGCCGTCGCGTTCAGCGATGACAATGCGATGCCGATCGCGACCAGTCGAAGAGAGTGACGCAAGGCCTCCATCCACTGGATCATCGTGCAGGCTCCGGATCGATCGCATCGAGACGCGGGGGTGCAGTTCGGATGAGAAAGAGGATGCCGAGAATCGCCGTCGCGACGCCGATCCACATGAGAACGCGGGCGTTTTGTCCCCAGATCAGGAAAAACTGGCCGACCAGGAACGGGCCCGCGACGTGCCCCAGACGCTCCAGGAAGCGGTAGGTGGTCGTCACCGAGTTGGCACCGATCTGGGCCGCCAGCCGGGAGTGCGCGACATGCGTCACCACGGGAGCGTTGATCAGGCCATGGGCAACGCCGACCGTGACCACGCCGCCGGTGACCACGAAAGTGCCGAAGCCGCCTTGGACCAACGCGTCCGATCCCATCAGCCCGATGAATATCAAACCCAATCCGCTGATTGCCGCGCCCCAGAACAGGACCGTTTCCGTGTTGCCGGTGCGGTCGACCATGCGCGCCACATAGGCGCTGGCAACCACGACACCGATGCCATAGAGCATGATGATCTGCCCGATTTCCTCCTGGCGGTAGCCGTACTGGCCCAGCAGAAGGGGCAGCGCGAACGTGATTGCGCCGGTCAGGATCGCCTTTGCCGGAACCCCGATGCAGAACATCGTCTTGAGGAATTCGCCGCTGCGGCTGACCTTCGCCAGATCGCTTCCCACCCGCCGAATGGCGGCGCCGAGGGCGGATTTGGCCTGCTTGTGACGAACATCCTTCGGGATGAGCAGGATGCTGTAGAGCGCCGTGGCGAAGCCGATGGCCGCACACGTCACGAACACGCCCTGCGGGTTGAGATAGTTGACGAGCAACGAGCCAATAGCCATTCCGGAGATCATGCCGCCCTGGAAACCGAAGACGATGATGGCATTGCCCTGCGTCTTCTTTTCCGGCGAGGCGACCGCCAGAATGTAGGCCTGGACCCCGATGAACAGCATGCCCTGGCCGATCCCGGAAAGGGCGCGTAGGGCCGCCAGCGGAAGAATTCCGAGCGGAAGCGTCAGGCCCAGGATGCTGGCGCTTGCCAGAATGAGTCCCGGCCAGATCATCGGCTTTGCGCCGAACCGATCGGCGAAATGCCCCGCCGGGATCAAGCTGAGCGCAAAGCTAAGGTAATAGGCGGTGAACGGTGCAGCCGCAAAGCCCGCCGACAAGCCCGACGCTATTGCGGCGTCCTGCATGAATTTCGGCAGGAACGAATACGTCAGATGCTCGAGAAAGACCGCAAGAAAGAAGATCGGTTTCACGACGATCAGTGCGGTTTCCTCGCTGACGCTGGCCTTTGGCGAGATATACGACGGCGGATTTGCCGTTCTCAGCCGTTGCATCGAGCTCGCCACTTGCAGGAATAGGCCGGCGAGGAAGCCCGAGGCGATGAACAGAGCCGCGAAATTTCGTACGCTTCGTTCGACCCGCTTGTACACGACGTCGGCCGGCACCGCGACGATCAAGCTGCGGTTCGGCTGACCGGGACGGCTCAGGTCGACGGTGTATTCATATGAACGCGTGTCGGAAACCCACTTCTTTCCGATTTTGGCGGCATCGGTCGCAACCTGGATCGCCCCGTCGAGAATGAGGACGGCGTCGCTGATTTCCGGGTTGAGGCGCCGGTATTCGGCGAAAACTTTGTCCAGGCCGTCGAAATCCCTGATCCGCAGATTGAATTCCACGATGTCGCTGAGCCGTTGCGACAGCGTGAACGCTGATTCCTTGGCCTTGCCCTGCACGCCATCGGAATAGAGATTGATCAGGGTCGCGACCACGAATCCGGCCATGGTCAGAAAGGTGACCGCATAGCCGATCTGCAGCCAGGGCGTCCGTGAGCGCGCCAGATAGGGCGCCGACACCACGACGAACATCGCGAACAGCGCCGCCAATCCGGCCGCGCTCATGACCAGCGGGGTGAACGATGCGTTCACGCGCCGCTCGGCGACGTCCGTCCCGGCGGTGATGACGAGGCTGCCGACAATTTCGAATCTGGTCCGCAACGGCATTGCGACTTGGTAGAAGGTGTCGTGCCTTTCGACCTCGACGTCATGCTTGATCTGCCTGGCAGCTTCGGCGGCGCTGGGCAGCCGCAAAACCTTTTTGTCCTTGTCGGTGACGATGAACAATTGGTTTCCGGCCTGGTCAAATACCGACATCGCATCGATTTCATCGATGCTCTGGACGATCGGGTCGGCCAGCGTCGAGAATCCCGCATATTGTTTGAGCGGAAGCCCGGCGCGGAGGTAGTTCTCCATCGCGGTCTGGATAATGCGATTGTGCGTAACCAGCTTTTCGATCTGGAACTGTTCGTAGATGCGTTTTCCTTCGCCCATCCCCACGTAGACGAGCAGCAACAGCGACAGGCCGGTCACGACGAACATCGTGACTCCGTCAGTCAGCCGTTGGGCCAGCGTAGCGCGCTTCATCGTCCCGTTCTTCCGTGAGCTCAGGGTGTTTCCGGTTGAGCTGCTACGAACCGTTAACCTTCCATCCCCGATTCACCGCTTCTTGAAGTTGCGATTTTATTCAGAAGTTATGAAATCAGGCTTAATGCATAGGCAAATGCAACGATCGTCGCCTCCGGCGGGTCGAGATCAGGATCCGAACTTCAGCTGCTTGGCGGCCGGCGCGGGCGGCCGTACGGCATCCAGGGCCTCCAGGCTGGCGTCGGTTGCGGTTTCGGTGATGCGCCCGATCTGGGTCCGGTCGGCGTCGCCGGCGCCGGCGACCAACAGGTCCACGGCAGCGCGACTATTCGCCGCCGCGGCGGCCGCATCTGCGCTGAGGCGAAAAGCTTCCGACGCCGCTTGCGGCTTGGCCCGGGGCGGCTCGACGACGGAACGCTGCTTGGCGAGGCGCGCGCCCAGAAGCAGTTCGACGATATGCTGTACGCTGTCGCGCCGGTGCCGCAGCAGAAAGTCGAGACGATCGGCGAGCAGTGAAAGGATCAAGTCCTCGTAGTCCATGTCCGAATCGCGCAGACCCGCCACGATCAGGCTGGTTACGCTTTCCGCCGGCATCTTCAGATCGGGTTTCGGATTGGCTTCGAGAATGAACAGCTTGCCGGTTTCGTCGGCGCGTAGGTCGAGGCGGACCAGCGAACCGAGGTTGAACTCGAGAAACACCTGGTTGGCGATGTCGCGGGCCTGCCCCAGCAATCCTGCGTCCGCGCTGGGATCGAGAAAGCGATAGCGCTCGGCGGTGATGGGACGGACGTCCATCGACGTGAAGATCCTTTCGTCCGCCGCCAGCACACGTTCGAGCGCCGCGAATGCAAAGGGCTGGCGACCACGGAGGAGGCGCCGGCAATGCGCGGTCACCGGTCCCGCCACGGCGATGCAAAACTCCCGGCCGGCCAGGTATTTCTCGACCAGAACGAGATTCTCGGTGGCGCGATAGACGTCATCGATGGCGCCAGCCAATGCGGACCGATCGTCGACGACGTGCACGTGCAACGACGCCCTGCCGCACACCGGCTTGACGACGAACGGCCCCGGATAGTCTGCGAATGCCCGCTGGAACTGGCGATTGAGCTCCGGCCGAAACGGGCCGCGCGCCATGTGCCATGTCACGAATGGTGCGGTCGGCAGGCCGGCGAACTGCGCCTCGCGCTTGAACACGTGCTTGTTATCGAGCGTGGTGGCCGAGAGCGAGTCATGGCCGACATAGGGCACGCCGAGCATCTCGAGCATCGCCGGGGCGTGGGCGGCCGGATTGTAACCCTGGATGCCGCCAGTATTGAGCCAAGCCATGTGGATGTCTTCGCGACGCAGCCGCTCGCCCAGGTGCATATCGTCCGGCATGAGCTGGACGTGGCGAAAACCGATCCGCCGCAGCGAGGCGGCGATATCGGTGGCAACGGCCTCATAGCTCTTCCACGATCGCGTGTTGTGCGACGGATAGATCACGCTGCCCGGTGTCGACTTGTTGCCGCCGAATATCACGGCCAAGCGCAAGCGCGGCATCAGCCGTTCGATTTGTGCCTCGAGCTCGGCCATGCGTTCCGCAGGCTTTCTGGGCGGGCGTATTGCCGGAGTGCCGCGCGTTAATTCTTTTGGCATGCCGTCCGTCTGATGGCTTGAAATCAGGCGCCAGAATGTGATTTCCCGCTAAAAGCGGGGTAAAAGCCGGGGCGTTTTCGCCGGTGAATTTTTTGTTAATCTTGCTCTAATGCTAACGCCCGTCCGGCCCAGGCGGGCGTATCGACCCGGCCCGATTGCGGCGGAAAGGATCGCAACCTTTCTGCGCGATGCAACGGGAAATTAACAGGTAAAACACTATACGTGGCGCGTTCGAAGCTTCGCGCGGCGCTTTCGCGCGCCTCAATCAGGACGAGGCAGCATTCAATGGCAGCGCGCCACATATTTTCCGATGCACTTGCCGTCTCGGAAAGGCATGCTCCCCGCTTGGCGGCCGACATCGTTCCGCCGCACGACGTCCGCTTCGAAGATCTCCTGCAGGGCCAGCAGGAGGTCATGAACCTAGTGCTCGGGGGTGCCAGTCTCGACGAGATTCTCGATCGCATCGTTTGCGTCGTCGAAACGGCATTCGCGCCGGCCAATGTGGCCATCTCGCTGTTCCAGCGCGGCGGCGATTCCCTGAAGCATCAGGCGGCCTCGAGCCTGCGCGCGGAACTGCTCGGCAGCGTCGGCGCCAGTTCCGGTGAGCATGCATCGGACCCCACCGCAAGTTCGGCAACAAGCGGGGAGCGCATCATCATCGGCGACTTGTCGAGCGATCCGCAATGGCCGCGCCATGCCGAGCTAATGCTGGCGCACGGCCTGCAGTCCTGCTGGGTCGAGCCGATTCCGGATTGCGGCGAAGGATTGTGCGGAGTCGCGACGCTATATTATCCGGAACCGCGCGAGCCGAGCGCGGCCGACGAACGGATTCTGTGGACGCTGACGTCCTTCATCGCCTTCGTCATCAACGCCGCGCAACGAGACGCGGCGTTCCGTGCGGCGAACGAGCGGTTCGCCGCGCTGGTTGCCGCCATCCCGGGCGTCGTCTACCAACGCGTGGTGAAACCCGACGGAGATATCCGTTACACCTATATCAGCGACGGCGCCCGCGATCTGTTCGGCGTCTCGCCCGAACAGATCCTCGCGGATCCGGAAGCGCTGTTCAAAACCCACGGGCCGGACTACAAGGCGAAATTTCGCGAGCGTCTTCTCGACGCGTCAAAAGCCCTGTCGATGTGGGACGTCGAGGCGACGCTGGTCGGTCCGGACGGACGGAAGAAATACACGCATGCAATCGCGAGGCCGACGCGTCAGGATGACGGCTCGGTGCTGTGGACGGGCGTGATACTGGACGAGACGCGCACCCGCGAGGCCATCATCGACAGCCTGTCGCAGGGGTTCGTCCTGTACGACGCGCAAGACCGCATGGTCATGCACAACAGTCATTACCTCAAGCTCTATCCCGCCCTGACCGGGGTTGCGGTGCCGGGTGCGACCTACGGCGAGGTCGTGGCGTGCGAGATCGCCTGCGCCGAAAGCGTCACCGGGCCCGAGCGCGGCGAGGAACTTCGCGAACGGCTCGATCAGCATCGCAACCCGCACAACGTATTCGAGCGACAAATCGCCGGCGATCAATGGATTCTGGTCAACGAGCAGCGCACCCGCGACGGCGGCACTGTCGTCCTTTATACCGACATCAGCGAGCTCAAACGTCGCGAGAAGCAGATTCGCCATCTCGCATTTCATGACGCGTTGACGGGACTGCCCAACCGGGCGCTATTCAATCACCGCATCAACCGCGCACTGGCACGTGCCCGTCGACAGGGCACGACGGCGGCGGTCATGTGCATCGACGTCGATCACTTCAAGAACGTGAACGACTCGCTCGGCCACTCGGCCGGCGACGCCGTCCTGAAAGCCGTGAGCGAGCGCCTGCGCGAATGCATGCGGGAGGGCGA
The DNA here is from genome assembly GCA_045801465.1 of Xanthobacteraceae bacterium. Taxonomy (GTDB): domain Bacteria; phylum Pseudomonadota; class Alphaproteobacteria; order Rhizobiales; family Xanthobacteraceae; genus DATFWC01. The sequence continues at coordinate 22,991 of JBJMSU010000239.1, forward strand.
TACCATTGCCCGCCTCGGCGGCGACGAGTTCGGCATCGTGCTCACTGACGCCGACGCTCCTGAATACACGACGCAGCTCGCCTCTCGCCTGCTCGCGGCCGCGAGCCAGGCGATCGACCTCGGCGGCCATCAAGTGATCAGCGAGATCAGCATCGGTATTGCCATATCGACGACCGACGGCGACGACAGCGACGGCCTGCTGAAGAATGCCGACTTGGCACTGTATCGGGCAAAGAGCGACGGGCGCGGGACATTTCGCTTCTTCGAAGCCGAAATGGACATGCGGGCGCAGGCTCGGCGCGCGCTCGAAATGGATTTGCGCCAGGCGCTCGAGAAGCAGCAGTTCGAACTGCACTATCAGCCGCAGGTCGATATCGAAAACGGCAGCATCGTCGGATTCGAAGCCCTCATACGGTGGCGCCATCCGGCTCGCGGTCTGGTGCCGCCAATGGAGTTCATCCCCCTCGCGGAGCAGACCGGACTGATCGTCGGGTTGGGAGAGTGGGTCCTGCGACGCGCATGCCGCGACGCCAGGAAATGGCCGGATGCGGTGAAGGTTGCGGTCAATGTCTCTCCGGCGCAGTTCAAGAAGCACGATCTTCTGCAACGCGTCGCACGGATTCTCGACGAGACGGGTCTTGCCCCGAATCGGCTCGAGCTTGAAATCACCGAGTCTCTCCTGCTGCGCGATGTCGAAAAGAACCTGGCGACTTTGCAACAGCTCAAGGCGCTGGGCATTCGCATCTCGATGGACGACTTCGGCACCGGGTACTCGTCGCTGAGCAACCTTCGCAGTTTTCCCTTCGACAAGATCAAGATCGACCGCTCATTTGTGAAGGACCTGGAGCAAAATGCCGACTCGGCGGCGATCGTGCGCGCCGTCATGGGTCTCGGCCAGGCGCTCGGGATCACGACATGCGCCGAGGGGGTCGAGACCGAGTACCAATTGCGACGTCTGCGTAACGAGGGCTGCATGGAAGTGCAGGGGTACTATTACAGCAAGCCCAAGCCCATTGATCTCGTCCCGGAGCTGCTCCACAGCGGGTTTGCGCCGGTGCCCGGAGAGCTGACCTTTATTGATTGACGTGCCCATCCGCCGCGCGGTTCAACCGCAATAGCTGGACCGTGCGACGGAAGGCACCCATCGGACGACGCGGGGCGATCGTTCGGTCGGGATCCGGCCTTGGCTTCGCGGGCCCGGTCCGGCGGGGTGCATCCTCATATTAAGCTTGAAATAGGAAAAAATTACTCTTAGGACGGCATGGCGCGCCGCGGCAGGAAAAGTTCTTCCCCCGCCGGGGCGGCGTTGCCTCGATTGCGAGGCGGATCGCGACGGCCAGGAACGAGCGCCAGGCCAGTCCATACTGGGGGCTGTTGGAGCAATGGACGCGATCGACCGGAAGATCCTCGCCGTCTTGCAAGAGGATGCTTCTCTTTCCGTGGCCGAGATCGGCAGCCGCGTCGGCCTCTCGTCCACGCCCTGTTGGAAACGCATTCAGCGCCTCGAGGCCGAAGGCGTCATCCAGCGCCGCGTCGCCCTGGTCGACCAGGACAAGATCGGCCTCGGGGTGACGGTGTTCGTCTCCATCGAGACGGGAGACCACTCGCGCGCATGGCTCGCCAACTTCGCCCAGGTGGTCGGCGCCATGCCGGAGGTGATGGAATTCTACCGGATGGCCGGAGACGTCGACTACATGCTGCGCGTGGTCGTTCCCGACATCGCCGGCTATGATGCCTTCTACAAGCGCCTGATCGCCGCGGTGCCGCTCAAGAACGTCACGTCGCGGTTCGCCATGGAGAAGATCAAGTCGACGACGGCGCTTCCGATTCCGCCTGCTGCGGCCCGGGTTTGAACGAGCAGGCTCAGCGCGGGTAGTTTTTCCCCGCCCACGCCTGCGACACCGACGCGGTCTGCCGCGGCCGCGTGAAGCTCTGTTGTCGCAGGGCGGGCATCGTGAACTTGTGACCCATCAGGTAGAACTCGACCGTGCCGGGAGTTCCCGGGGGGGACCCCGGAGGCACATTGCTTTTGCCCAGCACGGGCACGTAGTCGTATTCGGCTTCGCCCCAGAGCAGATAGCATGGGGCAACCGCGCAGGCCCGGAACGACGCCGGGATATCGTTGGTCACGACCTGATTCTGGGTCCGTTGCGTGGTGTTTCTCGAATCGCTCCACTGGATCTTTGCGACCCCTTTGTCGTCGATTATCACCTGCGATATCGTGACTTTGAACTTGTCCTTTGGATACGGCTCAATGATTCGGTCGACCGCATTGAGGATGCTTTTGATTTCGCCGTCGTTGTTGATGGCGATCCCCTGCGACACGAGGTCGGCGACCGCATGCGCCGCCAGCGTCGCCTTGCGCTGGATGGCGATTCCCTGGGAGAACGTGACGGAGGCGAGATAGAGCCCCACCATGATCGGCGCCAGCAGCCCGAATTCGACTGCCGAGATTCCCCGATCGTCTCCGGAGAGCTGCCGAAAGCGACGGTGTAACAGCAAGGCTGCACGAGGCATGGTCATCAACATCCGGTTGAATTTCCGTACGGCTCATTGCGGAAGACGGTCGTTGCCTTCATGTCGTGCTTGCCGTCCAACTTGCCGCCCGCAAGAGTAAAACTCAGATTGTAAAGCGAAACGAAGACCGGCCATTTGTACGTGACCTGCACCGTCACGATGCAGCCCGGACCGCCGAGGCCCGACTTTGTCGCGCTTCCGGAACTGTAGCCGACCGAGTCGGCACTGAGGACCTCGACCGTGAGGTTCGCACAGTTGAACATCGGGAGCAGCACCTTGGTCTCTCCCGGTTTCGGAGTCGGATTGCAGATTTTTTTCTTGAACTCGGCGATCGCGTTGGACCCCGGCGGGATCGCGGCGCCTTGCTGCTGGCCGGTCATGATCAGACGGGCGGCGTCGGCGGTCGCCTTCTCGAGTGACTGGGTCGTGAAGAAGATGAGGCTGGTCTCGATGATGGCGAAAACGAGCGCCAGGAACGGCGCCGCCACCAGGCCGAACTCGACCGCGGCGGTGCCATCCTCGCCTTGTGCCAAACGGCGAATCGCATTGAGCGGAAGGACGCGCGTCGCTGCGTGAATCAGCGTGGTCTTCAGTTGTTGCAGCATGGCCGAGAAGCTCCGGATTCTATGCGGTGAGCACGCAGCCGATAGCGGTTTTCCTAGCAAAGACCTGTTTGCGAAGTGTTGTTGGAACCGTGCTCAGACGCGCCGTCGCCGTAACGGTTCACTAACCGTCGCGCTCGGCCGCAGGCCCGATTTGCCGGCGAGGCGAACAGCGCGATCTTGCATGGCATCGGCGATGCCGTCGCTCCGGTCGCGGTCGTCCACGTTATGGAATCGACCGGCGAGCCCTTTCCGTGGAAGCAATGTCCGCCGTCGTGGCGCCGCTCCTCGCCGAGCCGGCCAAGCCTTTCCTCGATGATGGCTATCAATTCGTTATTGGCCGGACTGCGATACCTATCCTGGATGACGCCACCAAATGCATCCTGTTATTCGAGTTCAAACGGCTGGATCGAGGTCAGTTTGACGGTCAAAGCTGCGGATCAGCCGCGCTTCCCGCCTTCCGCACCGACGTTTGCCGCCGACCCGAGGCGCGAGCCGGCGGGTGAAGCTTTCTCCGTCAAAGCGCCTCTGCGCTGCGCCTTTGGCCCGTGTGGTTTCGCGAAAAGCTTAGGGATCTGGTTCATTGGATCTTCAGACTTGGGGGCTAGAAAACCCGTGCGTTCGGGATGTGCCGGCGTTCGTAACCAGGGAAAAACAGTCATGTCTGCGTTCATGCGTCTTTTGCGGGATGAGAGTGGTGCCACCGCCATCGAATACGGCCTTATCGCGGCCGGCATTTCGGTTGCGATCATTGCCGTCGTCAGGGGTATCGGCACCAACCTGAATGCGACCTTCAGCTCGGTCTTGACCGCGCTTCAGTAAGCGTCGAAATCGGAAGGCTGATGTCGCCCGGCACGCGGCGCGGGCGGCACAGCCTACGCTTACCGATCCGCAACGATCGTTCTGATAGCGTCGACGACCTTGCGCTTCGGCGCATCCAAATCTCGCGATCGGGCGGATAGGCCATGCTGATCGACACGGTCCGATTGCTGCTGTTTCCGGCAGCGATGGCATTCGCGGCGTCGAGTGACCTCCTGACCATGACGATCTCCAACCGGGTGTCGCTGCTCCTGGTTGGCGGCTTCTTCGGCTTGGCACTGGCAACCGGCATGGGCGCAGCAACGCTTGGCGCGCATGTCGGTGCGGCATTGATGGTCTTTGCCATCGTGTTCGTCATGTTCGCGCAGGGTTGGATCGGCGGCGGAGATGCCAAGCTCGCGACCGCCACCGCGCTGTGGCTTGGCTTCGATCAATTGCTGCCATACTTCTTGTGGGCGTCGCTGTTCGGCGGCGCCTTGACTTTTCTGGTAATCAAATTTCGCCTCACGCCCTTGCCGGATGTCCTCGCGGGCCAGGAATGGGTCCGGCGACTACACCGTATGGACGCCGGCGTGCCCTACGGCATCGCACTGGCTGCCGCCGCCCTGATGGTTTACCCCGACACGCCGTTCATGGCCGTCCACGCACAGTGACGCGCCCGCGCGGCGGGCTGATTCGCGGCGGGTACCGGCCTGACGCAATAACATGCGCCGCTTGTGGAATGTCAAACGGGCGGCCGAAGCCGGTAAGTCCAGATTAACTCGATTTAGATACGCGTCATTAACCATGGATTGACGTTTCGCTGGTGAAATCCAGCAACGAGGCCGGCTCCCGGCCCTGAAGCGTGATCGTGGGAAGTGAGCGTATGAAAACCGCGCGTCTCCTCGTTCTCGGTGTCGCCCTCGCCGCAGGCGGAATTGCTGCACTGCTTGCCGGCCGGTCCGATCCACCACCTCCGCCTCCGCCGGCCCCGGTCGCCCAGATCGACACTGTCGAGATCCTGGTCGCCCGGAACGATATCGGCATGGGCACTGTAGTGTCGCCCAACGAGATCCAGTGGCAAGTCTGGCCCACGGCGGCGGCCAGCCCGACTTTCATCCGCAAAAGCGATCGACCCGACGCCATCAAGCAGCTCGTCGGATCGATCGCGCGCAGTCCCCTCGTCGCGGGCGAGCCGGTGCGTGAAGCAAAGCTCATCAGGGCTGACGGATCCGGCTTCATGGCCGCCATCCTGCCGTCCGGGATGCGGGCGATCTCGACGGAAATCTCGCCGGAAACCGGCGCCGGCGGCTTCATTCTCCCGAACGACCGCGTCGACGTCATCCTCAGCCGGCGCGACCGCGAGGCGGAGAAACAGGGTGGCGGCGACGCTCACACCGCCGAAACGATCCTGACCAACATCCGCGTGCTGGCCATCGACCAGACCATCGAGGAAAAGAACGGACAGCGTGTCGTCGTCGGCAAGACCGCGACCCTGGAGCTCAGTCCCGGGCAGGCTGAACAGCTCGCCGTTTCGCGTCAGCTCGGCGCGCTGACCTTGGCCTTGCGCAGCCTCATCGATGCGCGTGACAGCAACACCGATAACAGCGATCGCCGCGGCGGCGGCACCCAGCGCTTCGGGGTCACGGCCATCATCAGGCCGAAATGAGGAACACCGTCATGGCCAGCACGCTAACGCATGTTCCGACCACCGCCCGCCTCGGACGACTCCTCGTTGTCGCGTTGATGGGGCTCGTAACTGCAGCGCTCTGCACGCGCGCCAGCGCGGCAGATTCCGGGATGCCGACACTGACGGTGTCCGGCACCGAAGCCACCACGCGCTTCCTGCCGCTCGGCATCGGCAAATCGATCGTGATCGATCTGCCGCAGGACGCCAAGGACGTGCTGGTCGCCAACACGACGATCGCCAATGCGGTCGTACGTTCGGCCCGGCGCGCCTACCTGATCGGCCTCGCGGTCGGGCAGACCAACGTTTTCTTCTTCGACGCCGAGGGCCGGCAGATCGCCGGCTTCGATGTTGCGGTGACCCGCGATCTCAACGGCATTCGCGCGGCAGTGAAGAAGGTGCTGCCGCAGGCGGAGATCCACATCGAGGGTTTGCACGACAGCGTCGTGCTCAGCGGCAGCGTAGCCAATGCCGGCGAATCGCAGTCAGCCTTCGAGATGGCGTCGAAGCTCGCGGGCGGCGACGCCAAGGTCGTCAACGGCCTCACCATTCGCGGGCGTGATCAGATCATGCTCAGGGTGACGGTTGCCGAAGTGCAGCGCGACATCGTCAAGCAGCTCGGCGTCGATCTCAACGGCAGCTTCAATTTCGGCACCTCGGTGGTCAATTTCAACACCCTCAATCCGCTCGGCGGGACTGGAGCGCCGATTATCGACCGGAATGTCGGTATCGACGCGCAGGGCGTTGGCAACGCCTTGACGCGTGTCCCCCGCATCGGCGCCACGATTCGCGCCATGGAGCGGGCCGGCGTGATTCGCACGCTCGCCGAGCCGAATCTGACGGCCATATCCGGCGAAAGCGCGAGCTTCCTTGCCGGCGGCGAGTTTCCGGTGTTGGCGGGACGAAGCTGCGAAAATGGAATCTGCACCCAGACGATCGTGTACAAGAAATTCGGCGTCAGCCTCGGCTTCACGCCGGTGGTGCTGTCGGAAGGTCGCATCAGCCTCAAAGTGACGACGGAAGTATCCGAACTTTCCACCGAAGGTGCCCTGTCGGTGGCCGATGCCACGTTTACAGCGGTCAAGACGCGGCGCGCCGACACCACGGTCGAAATCCCCTCCGGCGGCTCGCTCGCCATGGCCGGTATGATCCAGGAGCAGACCAAACAGCAGCTCAACGGACTGCCCGGGCTGATGCAGCTGCCGGTGCTTGGCACCCTGTTCAAGAGCCGCGAATACCTCAATCGCCAGACCGAGCTCGTGGTCCTGGTGACGCCCTACATCGTCCGCGCGGTGGCACAAAAGGAGCTCGCTCGGCCCGACGATGGGTTTGCCGATGCGAGCGATCCGGCAGCGGTGCTGCTCGGCCGATTCAATCGCATCTACGGCGTGGCCGGCAAAGACAAGCCGCGCCGCGGCGCCTATCACGGCAACTACGGCTTCATACTCGATTGATCGGCCGCAACGAGGACATGCAGATGACCAGGTTCGCCCTTCCGATCTTGCGGCCAGTCCGGTGGCGCCGAAGGAGTGCTGCGGCGCTGCTCGTCGCCAGTGTCGCTCTCGCCGTCTCCGCCTGCCAACACAGCGATCCAGTGACGACGGGAATTGCCAATACGGCACCCACCGACTACCGCCAGCGCCATCCGATCGCCGTCAAGGAAGGACAGCGCACAGTCGAGCTTTTCGTCGGCCGTTCCCGCGGCGGGCTGTCGGCGACGCAGCAGGCAGATGTCGCTGCGTTCGCCCATGCTTGGAGACGCGAGGCAACCGGAGGGATCATCATCGATGTTCCAGCGGGTACCGAGAATGCGCACGCCGCCCAGGAGGCGCTCGCGGAGGTCCGGTCGATCCTGGCGGGATCCGGCGTGCCGGCGTCCGCAATCGTCACGCGACCCCATCGCCCGGTAGATCCGCGGATCCTCGCGAACCTCAAGCTCAATTACCCGAAGATGACCGCGTCGGCCGGTCCGTGCGGATTATGGCCGGACGATCTCGGCGCGAGCTGGGACCGCAGGCAGCTCGAGAATGGGCCCTATTGGAACCTGGGCTGCGCCACCCAGCGCAACTTCTCCGCCATGGTGGAAAATCCCGCCGATCTCGTGCAGCCGCGCGGCGATACGCCGGTCATGGCCGGCCGCCGATCGGTGGTGCTCGACAAGTACCGCAAGGGTGAACCCACCATCACGATCAATCCAGACGCCGAGAAGGCCAAGATCACGGAAATCGGCAAATGATCAGATTCACTGCTGCAGCCGGAGCGACCGAAGCCGCCTCACCCGAGAGCGCGCGCGAGCCTCACATCGCGCCAGTTCCGCGCATCTCGATCCAGGCATTCTGCGAATCTCCCGAAACGACCGCCGTCGTGCAGGGATGCGGCGACGATCGCCGTATGTCCAAGGCGCATCTCAAAGTTCAGACCGGAGGCATCGCCGCCGCGGTCGAGGCCTACCGCACCTCGCCGACCCCGAACGTCATCGTGATCGAATCGCAGAGCCGTGGCGACGATCTCCTCGCCGGGCTCGATACGCTCGCCGAGGTGTGCGACGCCGGAACCCGGGTGATCATCATCGGCCGGCATAACGACATCGTTCTGTACCGGGAGCTGGTGCGCCGCGGGGTCAGCGACTACCTGATGGCGCCGATCAGCCCGCTCGATCTCATCCGCGCCGTTTCCAGCCTCTTCACGGCGCCAGACGCCAAGCCCGTCGGGCGTCTCGTCGCGGTCGTCGGAGCCAAGGGCGGCGTCGGCGCCTCGACCATCGCTCACAACGTCGCCTGGGCGATTGCCCGCAACCTGCTCGTCGACTCGGTCGTGACCGATCTCGACCTTGCCTTCGGCACCGCCGGCCTCGACTATAACCAGGATCCGCCGCAGGGGATCGCCGACGCGGTCTTCTCGCCCGAGCGCATCGACAGCGGCTTCGTCGACCGCCTGCTGTCGAAGTGCACGGATCATCTGAGTCTGCTCGCCGCCCCGGCGACGCTGGACCGGGTGTACGACTTCGGCCCGGAAGCGTTCGATGCGATCCTCGACATTCTGCGCACGTCGGTGCCGTGTATCGTGCTCGATGTGCCGCATATGTGGACGGGATGGTCAAAGCGCGCCCTGGTGGCCGCCGACGATATCCTCATCGTCGCGTGTCCCGATCTGGCCAATCTGCGCAATGCCAAGAACCTGATCGACGTGTTGCGCGTCGCGCGTCCCAACGACTATCGCCCGCACTACTGTCTCAACCAGGTGGGCGTGCCGAAACGTCCGGAGCTCAAGCCGGCCGATTTCGCCAAGGCGCTGGAAGTGCAGCCGACGGCGGTCATTCCGTTCGAGCCGCAGCTGTTCGGCACCGCTGCCAACAACGGACAGATGATCGCCGAGATGGCGGCGAACCATCGCACCACGGAAACGTTCCGCCAGTTGGCTCAGCTGCTGACGGGCCGCGCCGAAGTGAAACGGTCGCGGAATCTGCTCGCCCCCTTCATCGATAAACTCAAGCGTCGGGCGTAAGTCCCGTCGGAGATCATTGGCGTGTTTGGCAAGCGCACCATAGCTTCGGACACTGCGCGACCAGCGGCGGCGCCGGCCCCGTCGTCATCCGGCGGCGCGGCGGCAATGGAGGCCGTGCGCCCGTCGGCCGCCGCGCCGCCGGTCGCGTCTCCCCCTCTTGCGCCCGCGCAACGGCCTGCCGCGGCGGCGGCAGCGCCCCCGCCGGTGGCGACCGATTCGCGGCGATCGGAAACCTACTACGAGGTCAAGGGGACGATTTTCGGCGCCTTGATCGAAGCGATCGATCTCTCGCAATTGGCTCGCCTCGATGCGGACTCCGCGCGCGAGGAAATCCGCGACATCGTCAACGAGATCATCGCCATCAAAAACATCGTGATGTCGATTTCCGAGCAGGAGGAGCTGCTCGACGACATCTGCAACGACGTGCTGGGCTATGGTCCGCTGGAGCCGCTGCTCGCGCGCGACGACATCGCCGACATCATGGTGAACGGCGCCAGCACGGTGTTCATCGAGGTAGGCGGCAAGATCCAGAAGACCGCCATCCGCTTCCGCGACAACCAGCAGCTCCTCAATATCTGCCAGCGCATCGTCAGCCAGATCGGTCGGCGCGTCGACGAGACTTCGCCGATCTGCGACGCGCGCCTGCCCGACGGCTCGCGCGTCAATGCCATCGTTCCGCCGCTGTCGATCGACGGCCCCGCCCTCACCATCCGCAAGTTCAAGCGCGACAAGCTCACGCTCGAGCAGCTGGTCAAGTTCAATTCGATCACCCCCGAGGGCGCCGATGTGCTCAAGGTGATCGGCAGGTCGCGCGTCAACACCCTGATTTCCGGCGGCACCGGCTCGGGCAAAACCACGCTGCTCAACTGCCTCACCTTCTACATCGATCACGACGAGCGCATCATCACCTGCGAGGACGCCGCCGAGCTGCAGCTGCAGCAGCCGCACGTGGTGCGCCTGGAGACCAGGCCGCCCAACCTCGAAGGCGAGGGCCAGGTCACGATGCGCGATCTCGTGCGCAACTGCCTGCGCATGCGGCCGGAACGCATCATCGTCGGCGAGGTGCGCGGACCCGAGGCGTTCGACCTGTTGCAGGCGATGAACACCGGTCACGACGGCTCGATGGGAACGTTGCACGCCAACAACCCGCGCGAAGCGCTGTCGCGCCTGGAATCGATGATCACGATGGGCGGCTATGCCCTGCCATCGAAGACCATTCGCGAGATGATCTGCGCCTCGGTGGACGTCATCATCCAGGCCGCGCGCCTGCGCGACGGCTCGCGGCGCATCACCCACATCACCGAGATCATGGGGATGGAAGGCGACGTCATCATCACCCAGGACGTCTTCGTCTACGAGATGCTCGGGGAGGACGCGAACGGAAACCTCATCGGGCGCCACCGCTCGACCGGCATCGGTCGGCCGCGGTTCTGGGACCGCGCCCGCTATTACGGCGAAGAGCAGCGGCTTGCCGCCGCGCTCGACGCCGCCGAACTCGTCAACACACCAACCCGCTGACAGCCGCCGCGCCATGGACCTGCAGACGATTGCCTTGTTCTCGCTCGTGACCGTCGCGGCCGGCGGCGTCGTCTGGGTCTTCGTTTATCCCATTCTGTCGGGCGATCAGAAGGCGGAAAACCGGCTGGCCAGCGTCGGGCGGCCGGATCCGGTCTCCCGCGCCAGCGCCCAACGCGGCCCGCAGCGCTCGCGCCGCGAGCAGGTGGAGGAAACGCTCAAGCAGCTCGAGGTGCGGCAGAACAAGCCCAAGCGGCCGCCGCTTTCGATCATGATCAGCCAGGCGGGCCTGAGCTGGTCGAAACGCCAATTCATTCTGATCAGCGCCGCGCTGGCCCTGGCCACGTGCATCGCCGCCTTCTATGCCGGCTTCGGCCCGGTGCCGGCGCTCGGGGTCGCATTTGCCGGCGGGCTGGGCTTGCCGCGCTGGCTGCTGCTGTTCCTCAAGAAGCGGCGGGAAGCCGCCTTTCTCAACGGGTTCCCCGATGCCGTCGACGTGATCGTGCGCGGCATTAAGGCGGGCCTTCCCCTGCTCGAGTGCCTCCGGGTCATCTCCAACGAAGCGCCGGAGCCGATCAAAGGCGAATTCCGCACCATCATCGAGACTCAGACGATCGGCATTCCGGTGGGCGAGGCCTGCACCAAGCTTTACGAACGCATTCCGCTCCCCGAGTGCAACTTCTTCGGCATCGTGATCAGCATCCAGCAGAAGGCGGGCGGCAACCTGTCGGAAGCGCTCGCCAACCTGTCGCGCGTGCTGCGCGACCGCAAGAAGATGAAGGCCAAGATTCAGGCCATGTCGATGGAAGCCAAGGCATCGGCCACCATCATCGCGGCGCTGCCGATCTGCGTGATGATTCTCGTCTTTCTCACGGCCCCCGAGTACATCTCGCTTCTGTGGACGCACCCGATGGGCCGCATGATGCTGGCAGCCTGCGCCACCTGGATGCTGATCGGCGTCCTGGTGATGCGCAAGATGATCAATTTCGATTTCTGAGCCCCCGCATGCTTGATCTTCTCATCGACAGGCTTCACGACACCAAGCTTCTCGCCATGCTGTTTGCCGCGATCGCCGCCGGGGCGACCGTGCTCACCCTGGCGATGCCGCTGTTCGCCGGCGACAATCTTGAAAGGCGCATGAAGAGCGTGGCGACCGAGCGCGAGAAGATCCGGCAGCGCGAGCGTGAACGGATGGCGCGCGGCGAGAAGGTCAGCCTGCGCACCTCGCCCAAACACTACATGAAGCGGGTGGTGGAGCAGTTCAACCTGGCCAAATGGGTCGGCCAGGAGGAGGCGCACGCCTTGCTGCTCCAGGCCGGCCATCGCGGCCAGGGCCCGTATGTGGCTTTCCTGTTCTTCCGCATGATGACGCCCATCGCAGTGCTGCTGCTCACGATGTTCTATATCTTCCTGGTGATCGACCTCAAACAGCCGCCCACCATCAAGGTCTTGATCTGCCTCGGCGCCGCCTTCGTCGGGATGCAGGCACCTAAGTTTTTCTTGAAGAATCAGATCCAGCGACGCCAGCTGTCGATCAAGCGCGCGTTTCCCGACGCGCTCGATCTTCTGCTGATCTGCGTTGAATCCGGCATTGCCATCGAATCGGCGTTCCGCCGGGTGAGCCAGGAAATCGGCTCGCAATCGATCCCGCTCGCCGAGGAACTGACTTTGACGACCGCCGAGCTCTCGTATCTGCCCGATCGCAGGCAGGCCTACGACAATCTCGCCATGCGTACCAATCTCGAGGGGGTCAAGTCGGTGTGCATGGCGCTGCAACAGGCGGAGCGCTACGGCACGCCGTTGGCGAATGCCCTGCGGGTGATGGCGCAGGAGAACCGCGACATGCGTATGTCGGAGGCCGAGAAGAAGGCGGCGGCCCTGCCGCCCAAGCTCACCGTGCCGATGATCCTGTTCTTCCTTCCGGTCCTGTTCATCGTCATTCTCGGGCCTGCCGCCATCCGCGTGATGGAGATCAGGTGAGGCGCTGACGTTTCGCAGGTGGGCGGCTTTACGCGCCCGCTTGCTGCGCTGCTGCTGATCAGCAAATCAGGATCGGAGATTCCGGCAGCCGGCGGGCTCGGGCGGCGGTCTGCAGCCGCGATGGCTAGTGCCGCCGATTTGAAGTTCCTACGGCGCCTGCCGCTAGCTCGTATGGAACTTCAAAGCGCAAAGCGGCACGAGAACCATAGACTTGCTGGTGCCCCTTGCTTCCGAAGTTCGGAGAGGGTGCTGCCATGTATCACGCGCTTCGGAAGCGGGGCACTAGTTCAGCGGCAATGGATTGATGGCGAGTGGCGCCTGAGCCTGGGTCTGTGGCTTCGGCTGAGCCTGTGTCTTCGCCTTGGATGCAGGTCGCGCGGCCGTCTTGGCGGCTCGCGCTGGCGCGGCGCCATCTCCGCCCGAGCGGGCGATATTCTTCCAGGTGTCCGGCTGCGCCAGCATATGGCGGAGATACGCCACGTTGGCGGTGGCTTCCTCGGACGGCAGATCGGCGCGAGCGATCTTTTCCGCCTCCTCGAAGCGGCCCTGAAGTCCGACGACCAAGGCGAGGTTCTGGCGCACGCGCAGGTCGGCGCCGGGCCGATCCACGGCGCGGCGCAGCGTTGCTTCCGCTTGCGGCAGGTCCTTGGCGAGCGCGTAGGAGAGGCCGAGATTCGACAACACCGAAGGCTCGTCGGGAATAATCCGCAGCGCGGTCTCGTAGTGCTGCCGCGCCTCCTGCGTCCGCCCCAATTGATCGAGCACGGCGCCCTGCACCGAGAGGACGCGCCAATCGGGCTGATCGGGGGAGTGCGCGCGTTCGAGCACCTCCAGCGCCTGTCCATAATTTCCGGCATCGGCGAGGGCGCGGCCATAGGCGCCGAGCACCGCCCGGTTCTTCGGGTTCAGCATCGCGGCCTGCTCGAGCACGGCTGCTGCCTGGCTGCGCTGGCCGATGCCGCGCAGCGCCGCCGCATAGCGGATGGCGGCATCGACATCGCGGTTGTTGACGCGATAGCGCTCGCCGTACGTGTCGACGTCACGCCGCCATTCGGCCTCGGAGCGCGGTCCGGCCGGCAGGGCGATCGAGCCGGTCGTATCGCTGGATCTCGTCGTCTGGCAGCCCGAGACCGTCGTTGCCACGACGACGACAAGTGCGGTCGAGGCGAGGAGGGAAATTGCTCGGCTGGCGTGCAGACGCATGATGTCACTCCCCCGAGCGCAAATGATGTCGGCTGAGCACAGAGCAATAGAGCGTTAACCCTAACGGCCGGTTAATCGCGCGGTTGGGGCGCGCTGCAGGTCGACTTTCGTCGCCGCGAGGGCCGTGCTAGCGCATGTTCCGGCGAAAGCCTGGCCTCCGGACCGGGAAGCCCCTGGACCCTCATGCATCCCGTTTTTGTTGCCCGCGGCCAAGCCGCGCAGCCGATCCCGATCTGCTTCGTCACCGGGTCGAACGATGCCCAGGTGCGCGCGGGCCTCGAGCCGGCGGCGCGCGCCTTCGCCGCCGCCGCTGGTTTCGAGCCGCATGCCGGTCGTCATTTGCTGCTGCCCAGCGGCGCCGGCGCACCGGATAAGCTCTCCGGCGTGTTGTTCGGATTGGAGGCGGCCGACAAACGGGTCAAGGATCTGTTCCTGCCTGGGCGGCTGCCGGCGCTGCTGCCGGCCGGGACCTATCGGTTCGCCAATTCGGCGCATGACCAGCGTCTGGCCGCGCTCGCCTTCGCGCTCGGCTCCTATCGCTTCAACCGCTACCGCAAGGCCGAGGACAAGGCGGTCAAGCTGGAGCTTCCCGACGGTGTCGACGGCGACGATCTCACCCGCATCGCGGACGGCGTGACGCTGGCACGCGACCTCATCAACACGCCGGCCAATGATCTTGGTCCGGCGGAACTGGAAGAGGCGGCGCAAGCGCTCGCCGCGAAACACGGCGCGAGCATCCGTTCCATCGTGGGTGACGATCTTCTGGCGAAAAACTTTCCCCTGATCCACGCGGTCGGGCGCGCAGCCGCGCGTGCGCCGCGTCTGATCGATCTCACCTGGGGAGAAGGCGACGGACCCAAGATCACGCTCGTGGGCAAGGGCGTGTGCTTCGACACCGGCGGGCTCGACATCAAGCCCGAGAGCGGCATGCTCATCATGAAGAAGGACATGGGCGGCGCCGCGTGCACGCTCGCGCTTGCCCATATGATCATGGACGCCCGCCTGCCGGTGCGCCTGCGCGTGCTGATTCCGGCGGTGGAGAACGCCATTTCGGGCAGCGCTTTTCGCCCCCTCGACGTCTACACCTCGCGCAAGGGGATCACGGTCGAGATCGGCAATACCGATGCCGAAGGCCGCCTGATCCTCGCTGATGCGCTCGCGCTCGGAGATGAAGAGGGGCCCGATCTCATGGTCGACATGGCCACCCTGACGGGGGCGGCGCGAGTTGCGCTCGGCCCCGAATTGCCGCCGTTCTACACCGATGACGAGGCGCTGGCGGCGGACCTTGCCGGCCGTGCGGCGGCCGAGAACGATCCATTGTGGCGCATGCCGCTGTGGCGGCCCTACGAGAGCCTGCTCGACTCGAAGACCGCCGACATCAACAACGTGTCATCGGGAAACCAGGGCGGCTCGATCACGGCAGCGTTGTTTCTCAGCCGCTTCGTCGCCCAGGCCAAGGCTTGGGTCCACCTCGACGTCTATGCCTGGGTACCGTCGGCAAAGTCGGCACGGCCGGAAGGCGGCGAATGCCAGGCCGCGCGCGCATTGTATGCGCTCATCAAAGCGCGCCATCCCGGCTAGCGCCGCCGATTTGAAGTTCCTACACCGCCTGCCGCAAACTCGTGCAGGAACTTCAAATCGAAAAGCGGCACTAGAACCATAGACTTGCTAGTGCCCCTTTGCTTCCGAAGTTCGTGCCAGAGGGTGCTGCCATGTATCACGAACTTCGGAAGCGGGGCACTAGCGCATGTTCCGGCGAAGTGGGCACCGGTTCGCCGTCAAGAACATGCGGCGCCAAAATCCGACGTTGGTACGACTTGCGGTGCGGCTGTCCCGGCAAAATAATGCACTTGCGAAACGATCTCGCGCGGAGCTCGCCATGGCGGTCGAGATGCGTCCGGCACAGGCGCTGCGGCTGCTGCACGATTTCGCGCACGCGCTGGTCACCGGGAGCAGACCGGACCTATCCGGCCGGCAACTGACGGTGCTGCTCACCATCTATCTCGAATCGCCGCCCCATACGGTGCGTGGGCTCGCCGCCAAGCTGCGCGTCACCAAGCCGGTGATCACCCGCGCGCTCGACAGCATGGGCAAGCTCGGGCTCGTCTCGCGCAAGCGTGACGTGACCGATCGCCGTAACGTCATCATCCAGCGTACCGTCAAGGGGGCGCTGTATGTTGAGGAGCTCGGCGATCTCCTTGTCGCCAAGGCGCAGGAGCTGCCGCGGTGACAGCGTTCGATCCCCGCCTCACGCCCGCGCGGGCGGATCTCGCCGCAAAGCACCTCCAAGGCACGGTGAGCGCGGCGCGCTACGTCGAGGGAACCTTGCGCGAGGTCGTCGAGCCGCAAGCCCCGCTCCGCCGGGCTCCGTCGCCGGACGCAAGCCTGCTTACCGAGGCGCTGATGGGCGAACACGTCACCGTCTACGAGACGACCGAGGAGGGCTGGGCCTGGGGGCAGCTCGCAGGTGACAAGTACGTGGGGTGGATACCGGCAAATGCGCTGGCCGCGCCCGGGCCGGGGTCGACGCACAAGGTTTCGGCGCCGCGCACGTTCCTGTTCCCGGGCCCCGATATCAAGCTGCCGCCGCTTGCCGCCTTGCCATTCGGCGCACGGCTGGCGCTGGTGCGGCAGCACGAGCCGTTCGCCGTCACCGCCGGCGGGTATGTTCCGGCGCAACATGTCAAGCCCATCGATGTGGCCGAGCACGACTTCGTCGCGGTGGCCGAGCGTTTTGTCGGCGTGCCTTATCTCTGGGGCGGCAAGACCAGCCTCGGGATCGACTGCTCCGGTCTCGTGCAGGTGGCCTTGATGGCAGGCGGCATCGTTTGCCCGCGCGACAGCGACATGCAGGAGCGCGCGCTCGGAACACCGATCGGGGTCGACCGCGACCTTTCCGACCTCCGCCGCGGCGATCTCCTCTTCTGGAAGGGGCATGTTGCCATCGTGCGCGACCCGCACACGTTGCTGCACGCCAATGCCCACCACATGGCGGTCGCCGTCGAACCGCTCTCGGCGGCACTCGATCGCATCCGCCGCACGGGAAGCGAACTCACGACCGTGAAGCGCCTGTAGAGTGTCAATACCCGAGTCGGCGATCGATCACGTTTTGCAGCGGCTCGCCGCGCTCGAAACGGGCGATCTGGTCGAGCAGGCCGGCGAGCAGCGCGCGCGGGTCCGATTCGGCCGCATTGTGCGGCGTGATGGTGACGTTCGGGTGGGTCCACAACGGGCTGTCCGCAGGCAGCGGCTCGGTCGCAAAGACGTCGAGGGTCGCCGCCGCAATCGAGCCTTCATCCAATGCCGCGATGATGTCGGCGTCGATCTGCAGCGCCCCGCGTCCCGCGTTGATCAGGTAGGCACTGCCGAGCGCGCCGTCGCGCTTGAGCTTGCGTAACAGGGACAGGTTCAGGATTCTTCCGGTGGCGGGGGTATGCGGCAACAGGCAGACGAGAATCTCGGTGCGAGCCAGGAAGCGCTCGAGTCCGTCGGCGCCATGGAAGGTTTCAACGCCGGGCAGCGATTTCGCGGTGCGGCTCCATCCGGCGACGCGGAAGCCCAGCCGACCAAGAGCGGCGGCGGCGTCGCGTCCGAGCACGCCGAGACCCATGATTCCGACCGTCACGTCGCGAGCTGCCGGCTGATGGTGATCGCGCCAGAGCCGCTGGCGCTGTTGTTGGTCGTAGAGCCTGACCCGCCGATGATGCATCAACACATGCAGCACGACGTACTCGGTCATCCGCATCGTCAGGTCGGGGTCGACGATCCGCGCGATCGGCACCGCGGGCAGTGTCGGATCGCCGATGAGATGATCGACGCCGGCGCCGAGCGAGAAGATCGCCTTCAGGTTCGGGAAGTTGGCGAGCACTCCAGGCGGCGCTTTCCAGGCGCAGGCATAGGCGATGTCCGCCGGACCGCCGATGCGATCGGGCCAGGAGCGCACGTCGCGCTCGGGCGCGACCGCGCGCAAACGCGTGTCCCACTCCGCCGGGTTCCAGCCGGTGATGGCGAGCAGGATGGCGGAAGGAGAGGGCATATCGAGCGGGCGGCGAATAGCGCGTAGCGAGCGAATGGCGAATAGCTAGAAGGAACCGTTTATTCCCTATGCGGCTACTCGCGTCTACTGCGCCACCACCCCTTCGGGCGCAGTCTCGAGCTCGAAGGCGGCGGCAAACAGGGCGCGGGTGTATTCGCTCTTGGGATTGGCGAAGACCTCGGCCGCCGGCCCTTCCTCCATCACCTTGCCGTTGCGCATGACGATGAGGCGGCTCGCCAGGGCGGCGACCACCTTGAGGTCGTGGGAGATGAACAGGTAGGTCAGATTGCGGCGCTTCTGCAGGTCGCGCAGGAGATCGACGATCTGCGACTGGATCAGCATGTCGAGCGCGCTGGTCGGCTCATCGAGCACCACGAACGTGGGCTCGAGCACGATCGCGCGAGCGACCGCGATGCGCTGGCGTTGGCCGCCCGAGAACTCGTGCGGATAGCGAAACCGCGTCTCCGGATCGAGGCCGACATCGGTGAGCGCGCGTACGACCCGTTCCTCGCGTTCCTTGCCGTCCATGTTCGGGTGATGCACCCACAGGCCTTCCTCGATGATGTCGGAGACCGACATGCGCGGGCTGAGCGAGCCATAGGGGTCCTGGAATACGATCTGCATGTCGCGGCGGAACGGCCGCATGGCTTTGAACTTCAGGCCCTGAATGGCGTTGCCGAGAAACACGATCGGCCCGTCGGACGAGATCAGCCGGAGGATAGCGAGGCCGAGCGTGGTCTTGCCCGAGCCCGACTCGCCGACCACGCCGAGCGTCTCGCCTTTGCGCACGGTGACGCTCACGCCGTCGACCGCCTTGATGTGGCCGACGATCTTGCGCAGCACGCCGCGCTTGATCGGAAACCAGACCTTCAAGTCGCGTGTCTCGACGATGAGCGGAGCGTCGGGCTGCAACGGCGCCGGATCGGGCTTTGGCTCGGCCGCGAGCAGCGCGCGGGTGTAAGGGTGCTCGGGCGCGGTGTAGACACGCTCCACCGGGCCCTGCTCCACGATCTTGCCCTTGCTCATCACGCACACCCTGTCGGCGATCTTGCGGACGATGCCGAGATCGTGGGTGATGAACAGCATGCTCATGCCGAGCCGGGTCTGAATCTCCTTGAGCAGCTTGAGAATCTGTGCCTGCACGGTGACGTCGAGCGCGGTCGTCGGCTCGTCGGCGATCACCAGCTTCGGGTCGTTGATCAGGCTCATCGCGATCATCGCGCGCTGCCGCATACCGCCGGAGAACTCGTGCGGGTACTGCGAGAAGCGACGCTGCGGGTTCGGGATGCCGACCAGGTCGAGCATCTCCAGCGCCCGCTTCTTGGCGGCGTCCTTGGACACCTTGTGGTGCACCAGGTACGCCTCGGTGATCTGGTTGCCGACCGTGTACAGCGGGTGCAGCGAGGACTGCGGGTCCTGGAACACCATCGCCACCGAGTCGCCGCGGACCTTCATCAGCTCGCTCTCCGGCAGGCCGACGATCTCGTCGCCGCCGAGCCGGATCGAGCCGGTGATCTTGGTCCGCTTGCGGTCGTGCAGACCCATCACGGCCATGCTGGAGACCGACTTGCCGGAGCCGGACTCACCGACGATCGCCAGCGTGCGGCCGAGCGGGACCGAGTAGCTCAGCCCGTTCACCGCGCTGACCACACCGTCGGCGGTCGGGAACTTGACGCTCAGGTCCTCGACGACGAGGTACGGCGTCTCGCCACTGGGGTTGATCAAGCCCTGCCGACGCTCACGAGTGACGACGGACGGGCGCCGCTGCTCTGCGGCCGTCGTGCGGTCGCCGTCCGACGGCGGCTCCACCATTCCGGTCTCTCCTTCGGTCTCGGTGGCCGTGTTCTTGCTCGAAGTGTCCTTCGGCGTCAAGGTCACGACAACCTCACGCGCGGGTCGATCAGGCTGTAGACGATGTCGACGACCAGGTTGGCAGCGACGAGGAAGACCGACGCGACCAGAACCGTTCCCATGATCACCGGGAGGTCGTAGTTGTTCAAACTCTCCAGCACCAGGTTGCCCAGGCCCGGCAGGTCGAAGATGCGCTCGGTGAAGATCGCCCCGGCGAGCATGCCGGCCACGTCCAGGCCGAAGATCGTGATGACCGGGATCAGGCCCGCGCGCAGCGCGTGCTTGTAGGTCACCTTGCGATCGGAGACACCCTTGGCGCGCGCAGTGCGGATGAAGTCCTCGTTCAGGGTCTCGACCATCGAGCCGCGCGAGTAGCGCACGTACTGCGTGGTGTTGACGAGGCCGAGCACCAGCCAGGGCGTCAGCATCCCGGTGATCCACTTGGCAGGGTTGTCCAACGGCGAGGTCCAGCCGCCGCGTGGCAGCACCGCGTAGAAGATGGTGAAGTACAGGGCGATCATCAGCGCCACGATGTAGTACGGGATCGAGC
>JBJMSU010000043.1:0-13814 GCA_045801465.1 Xanthobacteraceae bacterium
CACGTGAACCGGCACATAGAGGGTGGTGCCGGCGACGAAATCGCGGATGTCCATGTTGCCGGCATATTCGCCGGGCGGAACGCTGCTGTACTGCCCCGGCTCCTTGCGCGCGACCGCCAGGGTCCCCGGAAACGGCTTGAGCGGAATGTAGACGCCGGGCAGGAACTCGGTGACCATCCGGTCCATGTCGAGGTACAGGTATTTGACTTGGCCGTCCTGGTACTCCTTGGGGAACTGGCCGAACATGCCGGGCACGTTGAAGTTGGTCGCATAGGCCCGCGGCACGATCTTGTTGAGGTGCACTTTGAGCACGTCGCCGGGTTCGGCGCCGTTCACGTAAATGGGGCCGGTGAGCGTATGCGGACCACGGCCCGGGAAATCGGTG
This sequence comes from Xanthobacteraceae bacterium, assembly GCA_045801465.1. Taxonomy (GTDB): domain Bacteria; phylum Pseudomonadota; class Alphaproteobacteria; order Rhizobiales; family Xanthobacteraceae; genus DATFWC01. The sequence continues at coordinate 386 of JBJMSU010000043.1, forward strand.
CGCATCTTCTTGATCTCGTCGATGGTGCGGCCGGGCAGCACCTGGTTGTGCGAATGCATCATCGTTTCCATGACGACGGTATCGCCGGAATCGATGCGCAGCACCGGGGCCTGCGCGTTGTTGAACCAGCCCCACTGGGTGGTCTCGAGGGTGGCGGGAAGCAGGTGCACCTTCCCCTTGACGCCGCTGGCGACGACGACCGCCTGGGCATCGGCACGCTGCGGCACGACGGCGAGTAAGCCGGCGGCGACCAGCAGCAGCAACGAATGAACGAGACCACGAGATGACAACACGGCAGCTCTCCCCTTCTCCTCGATCAGACGGGAGTATATCGCGGCGCCGGGCGTTGCCAACGCCGCCGGCCTGCCGCGCTGCCCAAAAAGGCAGCTAGGAGGCTAGTGCCCCGCTTCCGAAGTTCGTGATCCGTTGCAGCACCTTCTGACACGAACTTCGCAAGCAAAGGGGCACTAGCAAGCATATGGTTCTAGTGCCGCTTTCGATGTGAAGTTCCTCTGCGAGCTCGCGGCAGGCGCTGTAGGAACTCCAAATCGGCGGCACTAGGCAGAGTTTGACCTTCCTGCTTATAAGATAGCCGCTGCCCTCCGGGCCGCCTCCCCTGCTTTCTCGCGTATCCGTTGGAGATGATGCATGGCTCAAAAATCCAACAAAGTGATCATCACGTGCGCGGTCACCGGCTCGATCCACACCCCGACCATGTCGGACGCGTTGCCGATCACGCCGGACCAGATCGCCCAGCAGGCGATCGACGCCGCCCATGCGGGCGCCGCCATCCTGCATCTGCACGCACGCGATCCCAAGGACGGGCGGCCAAGCCCCGACCCGAAAATCTTCATGCAGTTCCTGCCGCGCATCAAGCAGAGCTGCGAGGCGATCGTGAACATCACCACCGGCGGCGCCGTGACGATGACGGTCGAGCAGCGGATTTCCGCCGCGACCACGCTCTCGCCGGAGATGTGCTCGCTCAACATGGGCTCGATGAACTTCGCCCTCTATCCCATGGCCAAGCGCTACAAGACCTGGAAATACGATTGGGAGGAGCAGTATCTCACCCAGTCCGACGCCTACATCTTCCCCAACACGTTCCGCGACATCGAGAAGGTCTATCGCACGCTGGGCGAAGGCCATGGCGTGAAATTCGAGCACGAGTGCTACGACACCGGCCACCTCTACAACCTCGCCCATTGCATCGACCGCGGGCTGTTCAAGCCGCCGGTGTTCCTGCAGCTGATCTTCGGCATTCTCGGCGGCATCGGCCCCGACCTCGACAATCTCCTGTTCATGAAGCGCACCGCCGACCGCTTGTTCGGCGATCAATATTTCTGGTCGGTGCTCGCCGGCGGCCGCCACCAGATGAACTTCTGCACTTTTGCCGCCATGCTGGGCGGCAACGTCCGCGTCGGGCTGGAGGACAGCCTCTATATCGGCCCCGGCAAGCTCGCCGCCAGCAATGCCGAGCAGGTGGCGAAGATCCGCCGCATCATCACCGAGCTCGGCTTCGAGGCGGCGTCGCCGCAGGAAGCGCGCGAGATGCTGGGGCTGAAGGGAGCGGACAAGGTGAAGTTTTGATCTGCGGCGATGCCGTAGCCCGGATGGAGCGAAGCGAAATCCGGGATGGGCCCTCCCGCTTTCCGCTTCGCTCCATGCGGCCTAGGAAATCGTTATTTGCCGCCTAGTGACGGCCATCTCGCTTGGGCTGGCGAGAGCGGCAGTCGTAGCGGACGCGCCCCTTTGCCTGACGGAGCGCAACTCATTACTATCGTGATGGGACATCAAGCGTCTGCGTACATCCTTGCAGGGGGGCACCATGAAACTCCCGCGCCGACGATTCCTTCATCTGGTGACGGCTGCCGCCGCTCTGTCGACCCTCTCGCGAAACGCATGGTCGCAGATCTATCCGACGCGGCCGGTGCGATGGATCGTTGGGTTTCCGCCGGGCGGCGGGGCCGACACCGTGGCCCGAATTGTCGGGCAGTGGTTGTCGGAGAGGCTCGGTCAGCAGGTCATCATCGAAAACCGGCCAGGCGCCAGCACCAACATTGCGGTCCAGGCGGTGATCAATGCGCCACCCGACGGGTACACGCTGCTGTTCTACGGGGCTTCTTCCGTCGTCAACACAAGCATATTCGATAACCTTCCATTCAACTTGCAGCGGGATATCGCGCCGGTTTCCGGCCTCGTCGCCTACCCCATGGTGTTGGTTTCGCATCCATCGGTCCCGGCCAAGACCGTTGCCGAGCTCATAGCCCACGCCAAGGCAAATCCGGGCAAGGTCACCATGGCGTCGTTTGGCACCGGCTCAGCGTCTCATTTGGCAGGCGAGCTGTTTAAGATGATGGCCGGCGTCAACATGGTCCACGTCCCCTATCGTGGCGGTGCACCCATGATCACCGATCTGGTCGGCGGACAGGTGCAGGTTGGATTCGACGTGATGGTGACATCGCTGCCGCACATCCGCACTGGTGCACTGCGGGCACTCGGCGTGGCGGGCGAAAATCGATTCGATATGTTGCCGGACGTGCCGAGCATTGCCGAGACGCTCCCGCGATACGAGGCAAGGACATGGGCGGGAGTCGGCGTGCCAAAAGGCACCCCGCCGGAGATCATCGCGCGCCTCAACCGCGACATAAATGCAGGCCTGGCAAGCCCAACCGTCAAGGCACGGCTCGCCGACGTCGGCACGATCCCGATGATCGTCAGCGCCGCGGAGTTCGGTGCTTTTGTAGCGGCCGAAACCGAGAAATGGGCCAAGGTCGTGAAGTTCGCAGGCATCAAACCGGAGTGATCAGAGCGGTTCAACGACACGTCGGATGGAATGGCGCGTAAGCCATTAATTGGCGTCGTCGTAACCCGGATGAGCGTAGCGAAATCCGGGGCCGAGCCGCATTCCGCTTCGCTCCATGCGGGCTACGGGAGTTTCACTTCGCCGGAATGATCGGCAGCAGCACGTAATTCTCGCGCCCCTTGTCGAAATGGATCGTGGTCCTGCCGCCGTAGATTGCGACGGGGCGGTCGCGCGGGTCGTCGTGCAGGAACGGGCCGCAGCCGGTGAACTCGTTCTTCATGTTGGAGAGCCGGCCGCCGCTGCCGCCCGGGTAGACGTAGTCGCGGCCGCGCACCGTGAGCGCGATGCGACAGCCCGGCGGCACCACGATGCAGGTCGGCCAGATCTCGATGTCGAGTTCGTAGACCTCGTTGGGCTTGAGCGGCTGCTTCTCGTCGTGGGTGTGGTACGGCCGGTACGGCAGGCTCAATCTCTTGTCGAGCTTGCGGTGCGAGGCGCGCAGCCAGCCCTGGGCAATCGGGGTGTGCGGATCGAGCGCGCCCTGGAACACGACCTCCTGCAGGTTCGGCGAGAACACGCGGACGATGAGAAAGAGATCGGCATCGGTGGTCGATGACGAGACGTGAAGCTTGGCGGCGATCGGGCCGGTGATCTCGGTCTCCTGCTCGAGCGGCGGAGTCAGGAAAGTCGCGCCATCGCTTAAGCCATCGAAGGCAACCGCGCCGGCCGCGCCCGACGATGTCGTCGACAGGCCATAGTTGGGATCGAGGTGGTACTTGGTCCACTTGGTGCGCGGGATCGGCCATTCGTCTTCGGTGCGCTCCACGAACTTAGTTGTGTGCCGCACTTGCAGCCGGACCTTGGGCTCCTTGTCCCAGCCGTTCTTCTCGCCTTTGAGGAAATAGGCGAAGAACTTCTTCTGGATGTGAACGCCGTAGTCCGTGTAGTAGTGCGTCCAGTGCTCGATGCCGTGCGCCTCCAGCCATTTCTGCGGCGAGGCCGAGCGCACATAGCCCTCGAAATTTCCCCGCGGATGCAGGCCCTGTCCGCCCCAATTGGCGGTGGAGAGCAGCGGGACGTTGATCTTCGTATAGTCGGGCATCATCGCCCGCCAATACTCGTCATCGAGACTGTGCGCGAAATAGGTGGCGCCGAGATCGAAGCGGTTGCCGCCCATCTCCTCCGCCGTCAGCGTGTCCGGCCCGGAGACCCAGTCGCCGTTCATGCGGCTGCGGTAGCCGCGCGAGCCGAGCCCGTACTGCACGGTCCGGATCTGCATGTCGTACCAGTTTTGGGCAAACGTGCAGTAGATGCCGCCGTGGTGGCTCAGGTCGCGATAGAAGTCGGCGGCGCCTTCCCAGATGCACAAGGCGGCGAGGTGCTTGGGCTGCAACGAGGCGACCTGCCACTGGTTCATCGCGTAGTAGGAAATGCCGCTCAAACCCACCTTGCCATTCGACCAGTCCTGCGTTCCGGCCCATTCGATGCATTGCGCGAAGTCTTTGGCCTCGCGTGGCGACCAATGCTCGACGTAGCCGGGAGAGCGGCCGCAGCCGCGCGAATCGACGCGCACGCAGACGTAGCCGTCCGGTACCCATTTCTCCGGGTCGCACACTTCCCAGCTCTGATACTTGTTGGTCGAGCCCGCGACGACGTCGGGATGCTGCTCCACCATGCGGGTCCAAGCCGTCTTGTAACCATCCTCGAAGTGCAGCCACTTGCCGTACGGGCCGTAGCTGAGAATGACCGGATAGCGTCCCTCTTCGATCGGTCGAAAAACGTCGGCGCGCAACACGAGGCCGTCTTCAAGCTCGATCGGCATGTCCCAATCGATGCGCATGCCGTCACGGATTTCGCTCACCTCGCGATAGCTCATGCATCCCTCTTACCAGGATCCCGTCCACAAAAGCTGCGGATTGTAGTTCCGTCACTCTTACGCCGTCATCACCGGGCTTGTCCCCGTCAGCTCTAACATAAAGACGAGCATGGCAGAGTGAACGACCTCTATCCTTCGAGACGCCGCCTTCGGCGGCTCCTCAGGATGAGGTCTATCATAGCGGTCCTCATGGTGAGGAGCGTCGCGAAGCGACGCGTCTCGAACCATAGGATCGCGCGCACTCCTTCTCCACGCGCCTGTGGGGGACAAGCCCGGCAACGACGAGGCGGAAAAGCTATTGGGATGTTGACAGGCGCGCAATGCTCAAGTTGGTAGCCCCTCGCTGCGATCGGAATTTCAATCGAGGGTGAGCTTATGCTACGTGCCGCAATCGTAGGCCTCGGCTGGTGGGGTAAGACGCTCGTCAGCGCGGTCCAGGGGAAAAGCGACGCCGTCAAATTCGTCGTCGGCGCAACGCGCAGCCGCGCCAAGGCCGAGGAGTTCTGTCGCGACCACGGCATCAAGCTGGTGGACGACTACGACCAGGTCCTCGCCGACCCGGCGGTGGAGGCCGTCGTGCTGGCAACGCCGCACAGCCAGCATGGCGAGCAGGTGCGACGCGCCGCGGCCGCGCGCAAGCACGTGTTCTGTGAAAAGCCTTTCACCCTCACCGCCGCCGACGCCCGGAGCGCGATCGAAGCGGCCGAGAAGGCCGGCATCGTCCTCGCGGTCGGGTTCAACCGCCGCTTTCATCCGTCCATGGCGGAGCTCAAGCGCCGCATCCAGGATGGCGCGCTCGGCGTCATCGAGACCTGCATCAGCGAGCACACCGCCGGGGCCGGCTTGTCGATCCAGCCCGGCTACTGGCGCGCGGATCCGAGCGAGACGCCGGCCGGCGCCATGACCGGCATCGGGATTCATACAGTCGACACCATGATCCATCTGTTCGGACGGATCAGCGAGGTGCACTGCATCACGGCACGGCGCGCTGCGCCCCACGTCGACGACACCACCACCGTGCTGGTCAAATTCACGGACGGCATGTCGGGTATCTTTTTCGGATCGCTCACGACGGTGCCGAACTATCGCTTCGCAGTCTACGGATCGAAGGGCTTCGCCGAGATCGCAAAGCCGAACCTCGACGAGTTCCGCTTCGCGCCGACCCCCGATCCGAAGCTCGGCCACTTGGCGAGCGTGCAGCCGGAAGTCACCGCGAAACCCGGCTTCGACACCCTTGCGGCCGAGCTCGCCGCCTTCGCCGCCGCAATCGGCAGCAAGACGCCATACCCTGTGCCGCTGCACGAGGTGCTGCACGGGGTCGAGGTGTTCGAAGCGATCGTCAATTCAGCGAAAGCCGGCAAGCCGATGAAGGTGGGCTGAGCTCTGTAAACGGTTCTTGGTTTCTCTCGCACATTGCGATTGTCATCCCGGACGGCTCGCGCAGCGAGCCGATCCGGGACCCAGGTACCCCGGCATGGAAATCTGTTGTCGTATGATCGCAGCGCTGGGGTACCTGGGTCCCGGCTCTCGCGCCTGATGGCGCTCGGCCGGGCTGACAATCGAAAGGCAGTGCACGTCAAATGCAACACCCCCCCGTTTCGGGAAGGGATTGGAGCAAGCGGCACGTGCCTGACCAATGGTCTAGCCCGTCATCCTCCTCCCGTCGGGGCCGAACAGGTAGAGGCGCCGCGGGTCGAACGAGAGCGCAATCGGCGCGCCCGGGCGCACCTCTGCCATCTCCAGGCCCTCACTCACGGCAATGAAGGCGCGCGCGGTGCCGTCGTCGAAATAGAGGAGCGTGTCCTTGCCGAGCGGCTCGATCAGCCGAACCGGAAGCTCGGCATCGCCCTTGGCGCCGAGCCGTGCGACCACATGTTCCGGGCGGATGCCGAGCGTCGCCCGGCCGGGCTTCACGGCGCGTAGCGGCGGCGGCAGGGCAATGTCGAAACGCGGCGAACGGAAGCGGCTGGAGCCGTCCTGGTGAACGACCTCACCGGCGATCAGGTTCATGGACGGCGAGCCGAAGAAGTCGGCGACGAAGTAGCTGACCGGGTTAGAATAGATTTCCATCGGCGATCCGTGCTGCACGACCTCACCACCGCGCATCACGGCGATGCGGTCGGCGAGCGTCATCGCCTCTTCCTGATCATGGGTGACGAAGATGAAGGTGCGCTTGAGCTCCTGATGCAGCCGGTCGCATTCGGCGCGCAGCTCGCGCCTGAGCTTGGCATCGAGGCTCGACAGCGGCTCGTCGAGCAGGAAGGTGGACGGATTGGTGACGAGCGTCCGCGCCAGCGCGACCCGCTGCGATTCTCCGCCCGAGCACTGGCCCGGCATGTTGTCGAGCAGATGGCCGATGCGCACCATTTCGGCGACCTCGCGCACCCGTTTGGCGCGCTGGTCGGGCGGCACGTTCTTCATGCGCAGCCCGAACTCGATGTTCTGCGCCACGTTCTTGTGCGGGAACAGGGCGTGGCTCTGGAACACCATGCCGAGCCCGCGGTCGCGCGGCTCCACGTCGTTGACCACGCGGCCGTCGATGCGGATCTCGCCCGAGCTCGGGTCTTCGAACCCGGCGATCATGCGCAAGGTCGTGGTCTTGCCGCAGCCCGAGGGGCCGACGAACACCACGAACTCGCCGTCCTCGATGATGAAGTTGAGGTTCTTGACGGCGAGCAGCGGGCCGAAGGCCTTGCTGAGATCGACGAGCTCGATGCGGGCCACGTCTATCTCCGCACCATGCCGAAGCTGAATCCGCGCGCGAGGTGCTTGCGGATCGCGAGCCCGACGATCATGAGCGGAACCGTGATGCCGACTGCGAGTGCGGCTTGGCGGCCGTAGACGCGTCCCTCGGTCGAGCCCTGGTACTTCGACAGCTCGATCGGCACCGTGGTCACTTGCGTCTTGGTGATGATGAGGGCCAGCAGGTACTCGCTCCACGTCAGGATCAGGATGAACAGGAAGGTGGCGACCAGGCCCGACCGGATCAGCGGCAGGACGATCTCGAAGATGGTCCGCCAGCGCGACGCGCCGAGGATTTCCGCCGCCTGCTCGATCTCGCGCGGCACCTCGTCGATGAAGCTCTTCGTCATCCACACCGCGTAGGGCAGGCTGGTGAGGAAATAGATGAGGATCAGCCCGGTGAAGCTATCGACGAGCCCGATGGCCGAGTAATAGAGCGAGAGCGGCGCCACCACCACGATCGGCGGAATCATGCGCAGCATGAGCAGCTGGAACATGCGCGCCTCCGACAGGATGCGATGACGCGACACCCCGTAGGCGATGATCGAGCCGAACAACACCGCCAGCAGCGTCGAGGTGGTGGCGATAAAGGCCGAGTTGGCGAGCGAGATGAGCGGCTTCTGGGACGAAATGGCATATTGCGTGGCGGCGTATTGCTCGGCGCCGAGCCAGACATTGAGGTAGTTGGCAAGCGTCGGCGGGTGCGGCATGTAGACGGGCGGCCAGGCGAACCACTGCGTGTCCGGCTTGAACGAGGTCGCGATCATCCAGTAGATCGGAAAGGCGGCAATGACGGCCCAGATGCTGAGCACGACATAGCGCGCCGCCATGGTCAGTTTCCGCCGTTGCGATCTGGTCATCGCCGATTTCCTAATTGCCTGGTCCCGTGGCGCCGTACATCGCGTCGAGCGAGCGCTTCTCTCGCCGCAACAGCTTGATGGCGGCGAGCACGATGACGATCATCATCAGCATGACGATGTAGGACATTGCGGCGCCCTTCGAGATCTGGAAGTACTGCCAGGTGGTGAGGAAGATGTAGATCGGCAGCGTCTCGGTCGCCGTGCCCGGGCCGCCTTGCAGCAGCGCCCAGGTCTTCGGGAATTCAGCCATGGCTTCGAGGAAGCGGAGCACCAGGGCGAGAAAAATGACCGGGCGCAGCAGCGGCAGCTGCACCTCCCAGAAGATGCGCCATTTGGATGCGCCGAGGATTTCTGCCGCCTCCACCGGCTCGCGCGGGATGGCGGAGAGCCCGGCCAACATGATGATGAACGAGAACGGGGTCCAGTTCCAAATCTCCAGCAGCATCACGGTCGGCAGCGCGATGTCGGGATTGGTCAGCCACGCGGGCTTGAACTCGATGCCGCTGATCCGGGTAATGAGGTCGTTGATCGGGCCGCTCTGGTAGAGCAGCATCTCGGCCGTATAGGCGACCACCACCGGCACGGTGAGCATCGGCAGGATGAAGACGACGTAATAGAGCGCCTGACCGCGGAACGGCTTGTACATCAGATAGGCGAGCGCAAAGCCGATGACGAAGCAGCCGATGGTCGAGCCGGTGGCGAAGAAGAGCGAGCGCAGCACCGCCCAACCGAAGCGCGGGTCGGTGAGGACCTCGGTGAACAGATCGAGCCCGACGAACTCGGCTTCCCACCAGGAGCCGAGATAGACCGTCCACTGGTGGAAGGAGAAATAGAGCTGCAGGAACAGCACCGGCAGCAACAGCAGCACGACGAGCGCGATCAGCGGCCCGAGGATGGACCACTTGAAGCGCGCAACTGCGCGGCGCCGCGAGATTTCGCGCGGCGAGGCGGACGGAGCAGCAACTGAGGTCACACGCATCCTGCCTTGCCGCCTAGGCACTGAGCAGCGACGCACTCGGCGGGCTCCCTCTCCCCTGTGGGGAGAGGGATGGGGTGAGGGGGCGAGTGACTCTCGATAGGCCCTTGCCCCCTCACCCGGATCGCTTCGCGATCCGACCTCTCCCCGCCGGGGAGAGGTGGAGCAAGCTGCACCGCCTCGGCATGCGCTTCGCGCTCGGCCGGCATGACCATCGAAGAATGCTGCGTCACGCGGCCGGCTTGTCGCGCCGCGGCATCACCGCCTTGTAGCTCGCCAACTCGTCCTTGAGCTTGTTGCGGCCGATGCGGCGCACGATCGCGTTCCACTCGTCGTCGGTCTTCTTGAGCACGTCCTTGGCCGGCAACTGGCCCACGTAGGCCTCCGACAGGTTCTTTCCCAGCGTGTCCTGGAACTCGAGATAGCCCGTCAGGTAGACGGGCGGCGCCACCACCTGGAAATTGGACTCGATCGCCTTGATGGCCGCCGGGCTGTACGCCTTGATGACCTCCGGCGCCGTCATGTGCTCCTTTGCCCAGGCGTCATTGAACGTGTTCACCGGGTCGGACACGATCGGAATCGAGTTCTTGCCGGAGCCGAGCCACAGGGCGAAATAGGCGGCCTGCGCCTTGCGCGGAGAGTACTTGTTGATCAGCAGCGCGGCGAGCGGCGAAGAGATCGACCGGTGTATTCGTTTGCCGGAAAAATCCGAGCCGGGGACGAGACCGTACAGCCACTTGCCCGCGGTCTTCGACTTTTCCGGGTTCTCGTTGAATTTGGCTGAGCCGTCCCAGTATTGGCAGCTGACGGTATGTCCCGCAGCGTTGCGCGGGATCATCTGCGCCGTGCCCCATCCGGGCGATTCCGGGTGCGCGACCTTCTTCTCCTGCAGATAGATCTCGACGGCGTATTGTCCGGGCGGCGTGTTCAGCGTCGGCTTCATGTCGTCGTCGAACGGGAAGCCGCCGGCGCTGTAGAACATCATGTACCACCAGGTCGGCCCGTTGGCGCGATTGCGCAGACTACCCGACCCGTAGAGGTCCTTCGCCGGGTCCATGAGGAATTCCTGAATCCGCAAATCCTCTTCCCAGGTTGTCGGAAAGGTCAGCTCCTTACCGAACTTATCGGCGAAGCGCTTCTTGTTGTCCGGATTCTCCAGCAGGTCCTTGCGGACGTATTGGATATGCACGTTCCCATCGGTCGGCACGCCGTAGGTCTGACCCTTGTAGGTCATGAAGTTGGCATAGTCGGCGACCGCATCGATCTTGAAGTCGGCCTTTTTCATGTATTCGTCGAGCGGCTCGAGGTAGCCGGCCGAGGCGAGCGACGGGATCATGTTGGAGTCGATGTGGATGAAGTCGAACTGCGGCGAGCGCGAGAGCGCCTCCGCCATCGCCCGTTGCGGCGCATCGAAAATCGAGATGTCCTGCACGGCGCCGAGCCCGATGCCGGTCTGCTTCTTGAACTCCGCCATGACCGGCTGCATCGGCACGAGGTAAGGCGACCAGATCAACCCGGTGACATCGGCGGCGCCGAGCGGCTTTGCCGCCGTCACCACCCGCTCCTCCAGCGTTGCGGCGAATGCGCGGCGCGCCGCGAAGGGCAGGAAGTTCGCCACCGTCAGTCCCATGCCCCCCTGCACCAGCGCGCGGCGTGACATGCGTCTCATCGTTTCCTCCTGGTGTTTGTCGTCGGCACGATTTTCGGCATCGTAGGTTGGCGCAATTTACGACGCAACGCGTATCGATCGGCCGGCCGCACACGCGTTGGTTGGAGCGCCGCGGCGACGGCAGGATGGCGCTTGATTTGGCGGCCAAGTTGGCGTTGAGTTTTAGAACGATGAAAAAGGACGAGCCGCCGTCGGCGGCACGTCGCGGCGACCTCATCGAGCCGGCATGTGCCGGCGCAAAGGCTCCTGGGGAGGAGACCCATGACACAAATGCAACGGCGCGCCTTCGTGAAAGGCGCGGCCCTCGGCGCGCTCGCCTTCACGGTGGGCGGTGCCGAGGTCCTGCTCACGCCTGGCGAGGCGCGCTCGCGCGGCGTGCCCTTCCGCCTGCTCAAGGCCCCCGAAGCGGAGACGATCGAGGCCCTGGGCGAGACGCTCGTTCCTGGCGCGCGTTCGGCCGGCATCGCCCATTTCATCGACCAGCAGCTCTCGGTCCCGGCCGAGGAGGCGCTGCTCGAAGCGCGGATCATGAACGTGCGCCCGCCCTATGCGAATTTCTATCGCGCCGCCATCGGCGCGGTCGATCGCGCCAGCCAGACGCTGCACGGGCGCAAGTTTGCCGACCTCTCCACCGTCGAGCAGCGCGACTTCGTCAACCTGATGCGCCAGAACAAGATCGACGGCTGGCAGGGGCCGGCCGGCGGCTTCGTGTACTTCCTGCTGCGCAGCGACGCCGTGGACGTCGTCTACGGCACCGTCGAAGGCTACGAGGCCCTCGGCATCCCGTACATGCCGCACATCGCGCCCGACAGGAGGTGGTGACCATGGCGACGCACGAGAAGGTTGATGTCGTCATCGTCGGCGCCGGCGCCTCGGGCTCCGTGTACGCCGCCGTGCTGGCCAAGGCCGGCAAGAAGGTCGTGGTGCTGGAACAGGGACCCGACTGGCAGCTCTCCGACCTGATCAGCTCGGATTTCTGGGGACGGCGCATCAAGCCGGCGAGCGGCCCCTTCCTGCTCGAGGGCAAGAACCCGTTCGGCTACGTCTACCAGGCGGGCTGGGGCGTTGGCGGGGCGGCGCTGCACTACTTCGCCAACTTCCCGCGCCTCTTGCCCAACGACTTCAAGATCAAGAGCGAGCACGGCCGCGCCCTCGACTGGCCGATCTCCTACGACGACGTCGCGCCCTACTACGACAAGGTGGCCGAAGACATCGGCGTCTCCGGCGACGCGAAGGCGGAGGAAATCTGGCGGCCGGCAGGCAAGCCCTACCCCATGCCGCCGATGAAGACCTTCCGCCACGGCGAGGTGTGGCTGAAAGGCTTCGAAGCGAACGGCATCCGCATGGTCCCGGCGGCGGTGGGCATGAACTCGACCGAGTTCAAGGGCCGCGCCGCCTGCATCTACGACGGCTGGTGCCATGTCGGCTGTCCGATCGGCGCGCTGGCCAACCCGGTCGTCACCTATCTGGCCGATGCCCGCAAGGCCGGCGCCGAAGTGCGCGCGCGCGCCACCGTGACGCGCGTTTTGACCAACGGCCAGGGCAACAAGGTCACCGGCATCGAGTACTACGACGAGAAGAAGGAGCGCCAGGTCCAGGAGGCCGGCGCCGTGGTGCTCGCCGCATGGTCCGCGCAGAATCCACGTCTCCTGCTCAACTCGGCGACCGACCGCTACCCCAAAGGCCTCGCCAATGCCAGCGGCCTGGTCGGCAAATACATGATGGCGCATTTCAGCTCGGGCACCTGGGCGATCTTCGACGAGGACGTCCAGAATCACATGGGGACGACCGGTGCGCAGTTCATGTCCTACGACCGCTACGGCAAGACGGCCCACAAGGGCGCGTTCGGCTCGTCCTTCATCACCGCCGGCTCCGCGCTCAAAACGAGCGACCTCGGCGGCTTCGCCAATGCGCGCGTCGACCTGTTCGGCGCCGACCTGCATGCGTTCATGCAGCGGGCCAAGCGCGGCATCACCCGCATCGGCGCGTTCGGCGAGGAGCTGCCGACCATCGAGAACCGCATCGAGCTTGCGAGCGACAAGGACGAGTTCGGCATGCCGCTGGCAAAAATCATCCACAGCTTCGATCAGGATGCGGTCGCGCTATGGAACGCCAACTTCGAGGAGGGCACTAAAATTGCCCAAGCCGCAGGCGCGAAGGAATACTGGTCCGGCCGCGGCAACATGCCGACGATCCACCTGATGGGCGGCACCATCATGGGCACCGAGGCGACGAATTCGGTCGTCGACAGCTACGGCCAGAGCCACGAGATTCCCAATCTCTACGTCGCCGGGCCGGGCATCTTTGCCACGGGAGGCGCGTCGAATCCGACCTACACGATCTTCGCCCTCTCGCTGCGCGGCGCCGAGCGCCTCGCCGACAAATGGAGCACGGTCGCGGGGTAGCTTGCCCCCAGCCGGGGCGAGCAAGACTGGCAATGCCGCGCCACTCGCGCCACCTCTCCCCGCGTGCGGGGAGAGGTCGGATTCCGAGCGAAGCGAAG
>JBJMSU010000098.1:0-8257 GCA_045801465.1 Xanthobacteraceae bacterium
CCTGGCACGCGTCGCGCTTGACAGGCAGGCCCGGCGTGATCTGCGGCCGGCGGTTCACGGCGAACCGCGGAACACGCCGTCCTTGAAGAACACCCGGTAAGGCGTCGTCCCCGAAGCGCTGCCATCGAAAGCACGCCACCGGCCGTTCCGGCACAGCGTCCCTCCTTCGGCCCTCGACTGCCTCGAACTCGATGACGTTGGGCTAGAGCTTGGGGTCGGCCCCTGGTTCGACCGCCATGAAGGTCGTCACGCATTTCCCGCCAGTGATGATCGGATCGTAACCCTTGATCGTGATTCCGCCGCCGCCGGTGCTGGCAAACGTGCTGCGCAGCACGGGCCAGCCCTCGTAATCCTCCTGCGCCATTGCGCCGGACGCCAGTATCAGGCCGGTAAGGCAACACGCCGCGAGAACGCGCATGGGTTGATCCTCCCTCTCCGGGCCGCAGGAATCGCGGCGCCTCTGCACCAATACGGCCGGGAATCCATTTGGGTGCAGGGGTCAGATGCTTCTGGGCTTTTTTTACTCCGGTGGTAGCGACGGACGCTTCGCGCATCGGTTGGTATTTTCTGCGGCTCGGAATGCACTATGTATCTGACGGGCCGCGACGGCCTGCGCCGGGGTGGACCGCCGTGCGGCGGGGAGCGCCGGGCAGTTCGAATGCCACCCTGACACCAATTGGAGACCCATATTGAGCAAGACCCCTGATTTTCTCGAGCGCCGCACCAGCGCCGCAGAAGCAAGAAAAACGATGCTGGAGAAATTCCGCGCGGCGCCGGGGCCGGAGGATCCCGAATTCGCCAAGCGGCAGGCCGAAAGGCAAGAGATCCAGGCGGCGCGCACGGTGCGGGCGGCCGAACGCGAAGCGGCCCGGAAGGCGCGCGAAGCCGAGCGCGCCGAGCAGGCGCGCCGGGAGGCGGAACTCGCCGCCGAGGCCGAAAGCCAGGCCGCCCAGGCGGCCGCTCGGCTTGGCGCCGAAGAAGCAGAACGCCAGGCGGCGCTCGAGGTCGAGCAGAAGAGCAAGCGCGATGCCCGGTATGCGGCGCGCAAGGCCGCGAAGAAGCGCCGCCGGCGAGGGCTTTAGGACAGAACTTGACCGGGGGCGAGAACCCAGCACGCCATCACACCGCACCTTCAGCGTGGTGCACGAGCGCGCTCGATCTGCAGCTGGGCCAGGAACGGAACCAGAGGGTGGGCGCCCATCTTCACGATGGCCGGTACGTCGAGCTTGATCAAGGCGTTGCGTTGGTCCGGCGGGAGGCGGAATCCGTCCGCAAAGGCTGGAGCATCGGCGATGTAGCGAGTGCGCATCTCCGCGTCGTGAGCGATCGCATGCAGGGCTGACGTCAACTCGACGAGCTCCGGCTTGATCGACGGGTAATGCGCGGCGTGATCCTCGACCCCGCCGCCGGTCCAGCCCAGCGAGGCGTAGTTGTGATGCCAGCTCGGGTCGAGCGAGACGATGTCAGGCTTGCGCTCGCCCAAGGCGCCCGCCGCACAGGCCCAGCACCTGAGCTCGATATTGCCGGTCTCGTCGAGCTCGTTTTCGTCGTAGCCGATGAGAGATTTCAGATTGCCGGCGGCAAGCTTGTCGAGAACCTGCTTGTCCCACGCCAGCTCCGGGTTCGCGTAGCGCTCGGTGCCGGGGAAATGCGACATGCCTCCGCTCGACAGGATGACGGTCTTCAGCCCGAGCGCGGTGACGGTGCGCGCCACGGCCTGCCCGAAGGAATAGCACCGCTCCATCGTCGGCTGCGGCGGCAGATAGGCATTGACATAGATGGGAAGGACCGGATCGGCCAGGCCGAGATGCGTCAAGGGAATGCCGATCGCATAGTCGATCTTGGCGGTGCTGGTGAAGGCGGGGTCGAAATTCTGCCGGTAGAGCTGACGCACGATCTCGAATCCGATCTCGCTCGGGATGCGCCAATGGAATTTCCGTCCGGCGAACTCGCCGCTGGCTTCCCCGCCGACATGGACGGTGAACGGCGGCGCGACGTTGTGAAAGAACTGCTCGGCGTGATCGTTGGAAAAGATGATCCAGAGGTCCGGCTTCAGCGCCTTCAATCTGGCTCCGATATCGGCGGCCACCTCCCGGACGTGGGCCACGAGCGCTTTGTCTTCCGTCTCCGGCATGGTGAAGAACTGGGGCGCATGCGGCAGCATCGCGCCGCCGATCACCGTGGACATCATCGGGGCTTCTCCTGTCCTGTGACGATCCGGACTGCGCGACATCATGCTTCACAGGCAAAAATGAAGGAAGTAGGCTGGCCGTCCTCGCCTGGCCGCCGTCGACCCTTCACCCCCACATTGCGCAAGGAGGCATGATGGTCCCGATCACGATCGCGTGCGGCAACTACGACCGCACGCGCGCCATCCTCGACGGCCGGGTGAAGGTGGAAGGCTGCGCCACCACGTACCTGCCGCTCTACCCGGAAGAGATCTTCCATCGCGCCTTTCGCTTCCAGGAATTCGACGTCTCGGAGCTCTCGTTCTCGAGCTATCTGCGCACCGTCGCGGCCGGCATGTCCGACTATATCGGCATCCCGGCGTTCGTCTCGCGCATCTTCCGCCATTCCGGCATCTACATCCGCACCGACGCCGGGATTCGTGAGCCCGCCGATCTCAAGGGCAAGCGCGTCGGCCTGCCCGAGTACCAGATCACCGCCGTGGTGTGGATGCGCGGGATGATGCAGCACGAATACGGCGTGCTCCCGACCGACATTCATTGGCGCAACGGCGGCCAGGAACAGCCGGGACGGCAGGAGCGCACGCCGCTCAAGCCCATCCCGGGTCTCGACCTCGAGCCGCTCGGTCCCGACGAGACCCTCGTCGGCCTGCTGCGGGCGGGCGAGCTCGACGCCCTCTTCACCGCGCGCGCCCCATCCTCCTATCTCGCCGGCGAGCCGCATATCGCGCGCCTGTTCCCCGACACGCGCGCGGCCGAGAAGGCCTATTTCAAGAAGACCGGGCTGTTCCCGATCATGCACCTCGTCGGCATCCGCAAGTCGCTGGTGGCGCAATATCCGTGGCTGCCGGTGAGCGTCTACAAGGCGTTCTGCGAAGCCAAGGCGCTGGCGATGACGGACTTGACCGACGTCAATGCCCTGATGGTGACGCTGCCGTGGCTGGAGGCCGAGACCAAGGAGACGATGGCCACGATGGGCGCAGACTTCTGGAAATATGGCGTGCACGAGAACATCCGCGAAATCGAGGCGCTGAGCCAGTACGCCTACGAGCAGGGTCTGGTCGATCGCAAGGTCAAGGTCGACGAGCTGTTCGCTCCTTCGACGTTGGACATTTCGAGGATCTGAACCCGCGGGCAGCCCGCGTCGAGCGGCAGCGAAGTCCGGGACTGGACGCCAGAATTGCGGATTGCGCTGACGCTGTTCCGGGCTGTGGACCTGACTATTCGTCGTCTCGCAAGGCGCGCGGTACTTGCTCTGCCGTCGAGCCGTTCATAACATCCAAATGACGTGCCTTCAAAGTGCAGTGGGACAGGCAGACAATCATGGCCTGAAGATCGTGTCCCCGCGGTCGATCGATGCCGCAATCCTCATGGAGCCGGACCGATGAAAACGCTGGTGCTGGAGACCACGGCCCCGTTCCAGGGCCTTCCCGAGCTGGTGGCCTACGACGAAGGGCTGTTCGAGCGGGAAGGCCTCATCGTCGAATGGGCCGACCGCGAACAGGGCGTCGAGAAGAAGGTCGAGGTGGACGTCACCAGCCCGAAAGGCGTGAACCCCTTCACCAGCCACGGCAAGCTGTTCGAGCAGGGCAAGGCGGACATGTACAACGCCTGCGAATGGGGCAACTACTGCCGCGTGCAGGAGACGAGCGCCGGCAGCCGCCAGCTCGGACGCCGCGCCATCGTGACCTATGCGGCCATGGTGGTGGCGCCGGATTCGCCGGTCTACACGCCGCAGCAACTCGCCAACCGCACCATCGGCGTGCCGTTCTATTTCGGCACCCATTATATCGCGCTCCACATGTTGGAAGGCTTCATGCCGCGCGACATGATCAAGCTGTGCCGCGCCCCCAACGGCTCGCGCCATCGTTTGGCTGCGCTGATGAACGCCGAGGTCGAGGCGACGACGCTGACCGAGCCGCACGTGACCCTGGCCGAGAAGAAGGGCTGCCGCATCGTCTGCTCGGCCTTCTTTCACGGCACCGAGGTCGCGTCAGACCGCGTGGACGCGGAAACCTATGCGGCGTTCACGCGCGCGGTGCGCGAAGCGGTGCGCCGCATCAACGCGAACAAGCGCGCCTACCTGCACTACTTCATCGACTATCACAAAACGAAGGATCCCGAGATCGCGACGCTCGGCGTGGACGATCTTCGCGAAAGCCGGCTGGTCGTCTGCGATCCCGCGCCGATCCCGTTGGACGAGATGCAGCGCACGTATGACTGGCTCAAGAGCTGGGGCATGCTGGAGGAGACCGCCTCGCCCTTGCAGCTCGTCGATATGGACGTGCAGCGCTACGCGCACCAAGCGGCGCAACAGGCATCCGGAGTCCGCAATAGAGCGTGAGCGAGACGCCGGACCTGAGCCCGGCAAATCCCGGAGTTCGGACGTTTGACCCGGGGCACGGAGCTAGCTCATCACCTCGTGCTTCCACAGTGCCCAGGCGCGGTCGATGCTGCGGCCCCATTGCTCGACCTTGGCGCCTTCTTCCGCGGTGAGAAACTCGACCTCGCCGTCCTGCGCCAGCCGGTGCGCCTCCATCTGCAGGGTGGCGTTCTCGGCCGAGTACACGGCACGGAACACGGCTTGCCGGATCGAAGCGCCGACCATGGTGGCGCCGTGGCCGCGCATCAGCACGACCGCCTTGTCGCACAGGCAGGAGGCGAGCGCCTTGCCGAGCGCCGGCGTGCGGATCAGCATGTCGGTCATGCCGCCGGCGTCGCGGATCTCGAACACCGGCACGCCGGCGGCGAGAAATCCGGTCATATGGTAGATCGGCCGCAGCCTCGCGCCCTTGGCGGTGCCGAACGGAATGAGCGGCCGCGCATGGCAATGCACGACCGAGACGGCGTCCGGCCGCACCTTGTAGATTTCGCCGTGGATGAAGCGCTCGCTGTAATACGCCATTCCCTGATGGGTGAGCGGGTTGCTGTCGAGATCGAAGGTCACGATATCGGCCGCCGTCACCAGCTGCGGCGGCAGGTGGCGCGCCATGAGATACTTATTGCGGTCCTTGTCGTGGCGCGCGCTGATATGGCCGAACGCATCGACCACGTTCTGATGAAACAGGATCTTGTTGGCGATCACGAGCTCGTCGATCAGCTCCGGCCCCGGAGCGTTCGCGGTCAGTATCGTTTGTCCCAGCATCGCGCTCATGCAGTGCAATCTCCTGACGTGTGACTTACACCTGCTGGCCTTCGCTCAGCGGAATGTCGCGCAACGTGCTCGGCGCGAACAGTTCTTCGATGCGCAGCCGTCGCTCGGTGAGCCCGTGCTCGTGCGTATATTGCAGCAGCGCCTCCAGCGACGGCCGGTTCTGCTCGATCCCGTAAGGGTACCAATCGGACCCGATGATCGCGCGTTCCTCCTCGATCAACGGCTGCAGCCAGGCGAACGACGCCTTCGGCGAGCCGCCCTCCAACAGCAGGCGACAGGCATGCTGCTTGGCGGCAACGAAGGCTTTATAGAGATTGAGCGCCACCCAGGGATCACGCTCGTAGATGTCACGGCGGATCACCACGGTATGCATGATCGGATAGATCTTCGTGCGGCGATAGTAGTCCTTCTCCACTTCCGGATAGTTCGGAAACAGGCGCCGCACCGTCGGGGCGCCGCGGCGGACGGAGAGCGGATTATTGGCGGTCATGAGGAAATCGATCTCGCCGCGCTCGAGCAGGTCGCCCAGCTCCACACCGGCGGCCGCCTGGCTCAGGCGGATATCGCCCGGCAGGCGGCGGCCGAGGCGATCGGCGCGGCCTTGCACCCATTCGACATCGCTCGGAAGGACGCCGTATTCATGTTGGAGCAGCCCGCGCATGTAGACGGCGGCGGTCATGCTGTACTCGGGCACGCCGCCGCGCTTGCCCTTCAGATCGGCGGGGCTTTGAATCCCTTTGGTGGTGTTGATGAAGAAATAGCCGTGACGGAACACACGCGACGGGTAGACCGGAATCGCTACGAACGGCGCCGCGCCCCCGCTGACCAGCGTCGTGTAATTCGACAGCGACATCTCGGAGACGTGGAATTCCTTGTACTGCAGCATGCGCCAGAAGATTTCCGCCGGCTGCAGGGTGACGTAGGTGAGGTCGATGCCCTCCGGCCGGATCGTCCCGTCGCGCAAAGCTTGCGTGCGATCGTAAGGCCCGCACGCCAAGGTGAGGCGCAGGTTTGCCATGAGTTGTCTTTCCCCGATTACCGGCCCGAAGGCTGTCGGCGCGATGCCATGCTGTCAAGACGCGGCATGCTGGCAAGCTTCGATGAAATGACATAGCGTTTACTCCCCTCATCGAGGACGAATCCTGTATGTCATTCCTTCGTTGTTGCGCGGTCGCCTTGTTGTCGCTGCTCGTCCTCGCGCTGCAGGTTGCGGCAGAGACCTATCCCGAGCGCGTCATTCGCATCGTCAATCCGTTTCCGCCAGGCGGCTCCGTCGACGTCACGGCGCGTATCTTGGCGCAGAAGCTCAGCGAGAACCTCGGCCAGCAGGTGATCGTGGAGAACCGCGCCGGTGCCGGCGGTAATACGGGAGCGGAATCCGTGGCGAAGGCGGAAGCCGACGGCTACACGCTGCTATTCACGGCGCCCGGGCCGCTGGTCATCAATCAGACGCTCTATACCAAGGGCCTGCCGTTCGATCCAACGAGGGATTTCGCGCCGGTGGCGCTGTTCGCCGTGGCGCCGATCGTGCTGATGGTGCATCCCGGCGTGGCGGCACAGAATGTGCAGGAACTGATCGCTCTCGCCAAGGCGCAGCCCGGCAACATCAGCTTCGCGTCGGCCGGCAATGGTTCCACCAATCACCTCGCCGGCGAGATGTTCAAGAGCATGGCCAAGATCGACATCGTCCATGTGCCCTATCGCGGCGCGGGGCCGGCCATGAATGACCTCATCGGCGGGCACGTGCAGACGTTCTTCGATCTGCTGCCGTCGAGCCTGCCGCAGATCAAGACGGGAAAGGTGCGAGCCTTGGGCAATGCGGGCGCGCAACGTCCGGCCGCGCTCGCAAATCTGCCGACCGTGGCCGAACAGGGTTTGCCGGGATTCGATGCCTCCTCGTGGATGGGCCTGGTGGCGCCGGCCAAGACGCCGGCACCTGTCCTTGCCCGGCTCAGTGAGGAGATCGCCAGGGTGCTCAAGGAACCGGATATGATCGTGCGCATCCGCGAGCTCGGATCCGAGCCGGGCCACGCGTTCGGCGCGGCGTTCGGCACTTTCATGCACGCGGAGACGGCGAAATGGGCGGAGGTGATCCGCACCTCGGGGGCAAAAGCGGAATGACCGGCTGTCAGGGCATGGCGCCTTGAATATCGCCTTGTCTGATGATATCATAGTGATATCACGGAGACGGAGAATGCCTGATCTGTTGGTGCGCGGCATCGACCCTGAGACCTACGCGCAAATCAAAAAGGCCGCCAAGGCCAACCGTCAGTCGCTGGCCCAGGCGGCGCGTGAGGCATTGGCGGAGAAGTTCAAGCCGTCGAAACAGACGTTGTGGGCAGCGGCCGACCAATTGCGCGCCAAAGTCGGAAAGGTCAGCGGCGACTCGACCACGCTGATCCGCGAGGACCGCGACAGCGACGAGC
This sequence comes from Xanthobacteraceae bacterium, assembly GCA_045801465.1. Lineage (GTDB taxonomy): Bacteria > Pseudomonadota > Alphaproteobacteria > Rhizobiales > Xanthobacteraceae > DATFWC01. The sequence goes on from JBJMSU010000098.1 coordinate 7,767, forward strand.
CCCGTCGGTAATGCCGGTCATCGACGCCAGCGTAGCGGCGAAATGGGTCCTGCCAGAGGAGGGCGCCGATCGGGCGGCGGCGCTGCGATCAACCGACGAGGATCTGACCGCGCCGGACTTGATCATCGCGGAAGTCGGCAGCGCAGTCTGGAAACGCGCCGTGGCCAAAGAAATCTCGCGCAGCCAAGCCGTGCGGGCTATCGATATCGCCGCGCGGCTCCTCACGCGGCTCGTGCCAATTGCGGAATTGGCAGACCGGGCGATCACGCTGGCGATCGACCTTCGGCACCCGATCTACGACTGCTTCTATCTCGCCTTGGCGCAACGCGAGAACACAGCAATCGTCACCGCCGACGAACGCCTTTTCGCCGCGGCGCGTAAGGCACCCATCCAGGCGAGGCTGCTGTAGGTATCTCTGTCACACCGCCTTGAGATGGGCGTCGCGGCGCTTGTAAAGATCGTCGTCGGCGTAGCCCATGGTCTCCGGCTTG
>JBJMSU010000003.1:0-5949 GCA_045801465.1 Xanthobacteraceae bacterium
GGATTCTTGGTGAGCTCGACCGAGCCGGCGTCGGCCAGATATTCGCGCCGGCGCGACAGCGCGAAGCGGATCATGGTGGAGAGGAGCCACGCAATGGCGATCATTACCACCGCGATGATGATGGCGAGGAACGCGCCGCCCGACCCCTTGCGGTCGCTGTCGCCGTCGCGCCGGCCGCCCCAGCGGAAACTCGAGCGGAAGAACACGCGGAAGAACAGCTCGGCGAAGAACGAGATCGCGCCGGCGATGACCACGGCGATCACCATCATGCGCACGTCGCCGTTGCGGATATGGGTGAGCTCGTGGCCGAGTACGGCCTCGACCTCGGCGTCATCGAGATTGTCGAGCAGGCCCTGTGTCACCGAGATCGCGTATTGCTGCGGATTGAGCCCGCTGGCGAAGGCGTTGAGCGCGCTACTCTCCACGATCTTGAGGCGCGGGACCGGAATGCCGCGCGAGATGCAAAGGTTCTCGAGCAGATTGTACAGGCGCGGGTTCTCGGCGCGGCTTACGTCGCGGCCGTCGGTGACGGCGTCGATCATCGCCTGATGGAACTTGTAGGCGATGAGGATCCACAACAGCGTGCCCAGCGTCACGAACGGGAGCGCCATGACGAAGTCGCGCGCTGCCGCCTGCAACAGCCAGCCGAGCGAAGCATCGCCCAGCAAGGCTTCCGCCAGCAGCGCGCCGGCATAGGTGAGCAGATAGACCAGCAGGAACAGCTCGATGAGCAAGAACACCGAGCGGACGCGGTTGGCGCGAATGTGGGTGTAGAGCCCGTAGGCCGCCATGGCTTAGCCCTTGTCGTCCCGGCCAAGCGGCCCCGATCCGGGGCCGCGCGAGCCGGGACCCATGAACACCGATTGCACGATTGAACGACCGGTGGTCATGGGTCCCGGGTCGCCCTCGCGACGCCAGTGCCTCGCTTCCGAAGTTCGTGATACATCGCCGCACCCTCTAACACGAACTTCGGAAGCAAAGGGGCACTAGCAAGTCTGTGCTTCTAGTGCCGCTTATCGATTTGAAGTTCCTATACGAGCTTGCGGGAGGCGCTGTAGGAACTTCAAATCGGCGGCACTAGGTCGCCCGGGACGACATGCTTTAGAACTTCACCTGCGGCGCCTGCTCGAGCTGGGTGCGCGTCTCGCCGAGATCGAAGAACACGTGCGGCGTGAACCCGAATGAGGCGGCGAACAGCACGGCGGGGAATTGCTGGATGCCGCTGTTGTACTCCTGCACCGAATTGTTGAAGAAGCGGCGCGCCGCCGCGATCTTGTTCTCGATGTCGGAAAGCTCGGCCTGCAGCTGCTGGAAGTTCGCGTTGGCCTTGAGGTCGGGATAAGCTTCCGACAGGGCGAACAGCTGGCGCAGCGCGCCGCTCAACATGTTCTCGGCTTGCGCCTGCGCGACCGGCCCCTGCGCGGCGATCGCGGCGTTGCGCGCCTGCACGACGGCTTCGAGCGTGCCGCGCTCGTGGCCGGCATAGCCCTTCACGGTCTCGACCAGGTTGGGAATGAGATCGTGGCGCTGCTTGAGCTGGACGTCGACATCGGCAAACGATTGGTTGACGCGCTGCCGCATCGCGACGAGCCCGTTGTAGATGGTGATGGCCCATATGACCAGAGCAACGAGAATACCGAGAATGATCCAGGTCGAGGTCGACATCGGATGGTTCCCCTTGTGCTTGGCTGGCAAATCGAACGGCAGAATTTCGCGACGGTGCCTGGTGAGTTTAGCCGATCGGGCCTCGCCCTATGTACCGCAAAATCGTGGCGTGCCGAATGCGCCAACAATTGAATCGTTGCAAGCGCCCAGATGGACCGTCGCACAGGCAAATGCTAAGCGGCCTCGCAGCCGTCCGCGGTGGCGACCCAAAAGCGATGAGCGATCTCTCCGTCACCATCCTGCCCGAGACCACCGATGATGCGCTCGCCATCGAGCGGCTGCACGAGCGCACCTTCGGCCCCGGACGCTATGCCCGCACGGCCTATCGGATTCGCGAGCAGCTCACGCATCGTCCCGAGCTTTCCTTCACGGCGCGGATCGGCACGCTGCTGGTCGGCTCGGTCAGATTGACGCCGATCCGCATCGGCGAGACGGCGGCGCTGCTGCTCGGCCCGCTCACCATCGAGCCGCCGTTTCGCGAACGCGGCATCGGCCGCGCACTGATCGACCGCGCGCTCGCCGCCGCGCGTGCTGGCGGGCACCGGCTCGTCGTGCTGGTGGGCGACGAGCCCTATTACGCCAGATCGGGGTTCAAGCGCATTGCCAAAGGCACGGTGAGCATGCCCGGACCGGTCGACCCGGCACGCCTGTTGGTTGCCGAACTCGTCGATGGCGCGTTCTCGGGCGTGTCGGGCACCATCCGGCCCGATTGGGACGCGTGATTATTAATTTTTTGGTTTGTCGCATCTTGGTTAACGCGAACCGGGTCCCACGAAGTCCGGGGCCGGCTTTCGCGTGAACAATGCTCCACTTTGACCGCGCCACAGCGCGGGGCTATTGCGCCACCAGTCCCCGGCATTCGCTCACCACGGCGGCCGAGCCGATCATGAGCAAGTAGGCCTCTCCCTGATCGTCACGCCGTGACGGGTTCCTCGCCCGCACCATTGCCGTCATAGCGCCGCCTCGTCCTGCGACGGCGCCGGCTGCACCGCGGCACGAAGCGGCCGACGTCGTCGAGGAGATTGGCCCAGCGCTGGCCGCGGGCAAGCTCGCGGTCGAGCGCCGCAAGCGTGCGGGCGAGGCCGGGATCCTGGTCGTCGAGCCACACCCGCAGCACCCGCGCGTAGAGCAGCGCCAACCCTTGCGCGCGGATGAGGCCGCGCGGGCCGGCGGCATCGATGGTGGCGGCGGTCAGCATCCACTGCTGCGAACGCACCGCGAGACTGTTCAGCGCTAGCGCCAGACCGGGATTGCGCGCGCTCGAGCGCACGAGCGAGCGGACTGCCGCCCGGTGCGGCGCGAGCGTCTCGAGCCGGCGCATGAGCACGTCGAACAGGCGTTCGCGCGGAGGCTCCTCGGCCATGTCGGCCTCGCCGCCGGCGAGCACCTTGCAATCGAGTTCCTTGATCTGCGCCGCGAGCACCGCGACGGTGGACGAAAATTCGCCGCGGCACTGGGCAAGCGTGAGCCCGGAACGCGCCGCGATGTCGCCGAAGCCGATCTCCTCGAACGGCCGCTCGGCGAGCAGCGCCATGAACGCTTCGATGATCTTTTCGCGGTCGCTCTTGGTCGGCGGCGGAAGCCGCGGATTTTCGCCTGAGGGCTTGCGGGCCATGGCAGGCCTCCTTGTTCGAACTGGCTTCGGGCGCAAAATGTAGGAGCTTGAATGACGCCGTTCAAACGGCGAATAGCGAATAGCGAATGGCGAATAGGGCAGTGATCGGCGATTCTGCCCTATTCGCCACTCGCCACTCGCATTCGCCAGTTGGACTTAGCCGGCGAGCTCACGCGAGCGCCGCGTCGCTGCCGCCACCGCGCTGCGCATCAGCCCATCGAGGCCTTGCTCCGACATCAAGAGCTCCAGCGCCGCGGCGGTCGTGCCGCCGGGCGAGGTCACATTCTGCCGCAGCACCGCGGCATCGAGCGGCGAGCGATGCAGGAGCTCGCCGGAGCCGGCGACGGTCGCGCGCGCCAGCCGTGCCGCGAGATCGGCCGGCAGGCCGGCGGCGGCGCCGGCCTTGGCCAGGCTCTCGGCGAGCAGGAACACATAGGCCGGCCCGGAACCCGACACGGCAGTGACGGCGTCGAGCACGGATTCATCCTCCACCCACTCGACCGCTCCGATCGCGGCCAGGAGCTTGTGGGCAAGCTCGCGCTGCGCCGACGTCACGCGCGGGTTCGCGACCGCGACGGTGATGCCGCGGCCGATGGATGCCGGCATGTTCGGCATCGAGCGCACGATCGCCGCTTCCGGCGGCAGCTCCTTGGCGAGGAAGCCAATCGTCTTGCCGGCCATGATCGAGAGGATCACCGTCGCGCCGCCGGCCAGGGGCGCCACCAGGGGCATGATCTCGGCCGCGTTCTGCGGCTTGACGGCGATGACCACGGCAGCCGGCGCGTGCACGCCGTTCAGGGAGGAATTGAGCCGCAGCCCGCGCGCCGCCAGAGCGGCGATCTCGGCGGAGGGCTGCGGCTCGATCACGGCAATGCGCGCCGGCGGCAGTCCGAGTTGCAGCCAGCCGTCCAGCATGGCGCCGCCCATCTTGCCGGCGCCGACCAGCACCAGCGGCCCGGGAAAATCATGCAGCAAGATTGTCTGGTTCGCGGATGCGGACGATCGGCTCATGGCAAAGGCTCCCGACGCCGGGATGGCTGAAAGCATTTTCAGGAAAAGTGGGTACCGGTTTTCCGTAGAAAATGCGATCAGCATTGAAGCTGGAGCGCATTCCCCAGGTCGAAGAATTCAACGAGTTTTCTGAATGCGCTCCAGCGCATGTTCCAGCGAAATAGGATTTTGTCTACGCTTCGCCCGATGTTTCGAACACGGCGGCGTCCATCGCCTCGCGCGCGCTCGTGCCCGCCCACACGACGAACTGGAAGGCCTGGTAGTAGCGTTCGCAGGCATCGATGGCGGCGTCGAGCAGCACTTCGCACTGACGGCCGGAGGCCTGGACGCCGCCGGCGAGCACGAGTGCGTGGCGAAACATGACCACGCCGTCCTGGCTCCACAGGTCGAAATGGCCGAGCCAGAGCTGCTCGTTAACCTGGCTGATCAGCGCCAGCACCTCGGCGCGGCGACGCTCCGGCAGCTTGAGATCGAACGCGCAGGCCACATGCAGTGCCTCGATCTCGTCCATCCAGGTGAAAGCGACCTGGTAATCGGTCCACCGTCCGGTCACCGAGATGGTGATCTCGTCGTCGCCTGCTCGCTCGAACGCCCACTCGTTCACCGCGGCGACGCGTTCGACCACGTCGACCGGGTTCATCTGGCGCTCTCCGGCGTATTCGATGAGGGACATGCCGCCTCCAGGTGCGGGAGCAGGGGTGACAAGGCACGCGACGATGATTCAGGCACCATGCGCGAGCCGCCGTGGCTGGATCACGCTCGAACGCCGCGAATCACCGCGCCGTTTCACTATACCTGCTTCGCGCCTGCGAACCAAAATGGGCGGGTAGGATTCATCCAGGATTCACAGATACTTGCCGCTCCGCAGAAGGGGCTCCGGCGCCCCCCATGCAAAGGCAAATTCCTGAGTCAATCGAAGAGGCTAGAGACCGATTCTTCAGCCGCCGTGCGCCCGATCGCCTCGCCGATCAGGGTGGCAATCGACAGCACCCGGATGTTGCGGGCGACCCGCACCGCCTCGGTCGGCTGGATCGAATCGGTGATGACGAGCTCGTCGAGGCGCGAGGCGGTCAGGCGGGCGACGGCGCCGCCGGACAGCACGCCGTGGCTGATATAGGCATAGACCGCGGTCGCTCCCTGCTCGAGCAGGGCGTCGGCGGCGTTGATCAAGGTGCCGCCGGAATCGACGATGTCGTCCACCAGAATGCAGGTGTAGCCCTCGACCTCGCCGATCACGTTCATGACCTCGGATTCGCCCGCCCGCTCGCGCCGCTTGTCGATGATGGCGAGCGGGGCATTGATGCGCTTGGCCAGGCCGCGCGCGCGCACCACGCCGCCGACGTCGGGGGAGACGACCATCAGGCGCGAGAGGTCGAAGCGCTCCTTGATGTCGCGCACCATCACCGGCGAGGCATAGAGGTTGTCGGTAGGGATATCGAAGAACCCCTGAATCTGGCCGGCGTGGAGATCGACCGTCATCACCCGATCGGCTCCCGCGCGCGTGATCATGTTGGCGACGAGCTTCGCCGAGATCGGGGTGCGCGGGCCCGCTTTGCGGTCCTGGCGGGCGTAGCCGAAATACGGGATCACGGCGGTGATGCGCCGCGCCGAGGCGCGCCGCAGCGCATCGATGATGATGAGCAGCTCCATCAGGTGAT
>JBJMSU010000034.1:0-4979 GCA_045801465.1 Xanthobacteraceae bacterium
CTTCGATCCCCATGGCGCGCGCAATCCGCAGAACCGCGGCAAATCCGAGTATGTCCGCATCTCGTGGGAGGAGGCGCTCGACCTCGTCGCCGGCGAGATCAAACGGATGAAGCGCGACCACGGACCCGGTGCCATGGCCACTTCGCACGGCTCGCACCATACCTGGGGCAACATCGGCTACTACCTGTCGGCCTTGTTCCGCTTCTCCAACGCGGTCGGCTTCACGCGCGTGCACCACAACCCTGACAGCTGGGAGGGCTGGTATTGGGGCGCGGTGCACCATTGGGGCTACACGCTGCGCGTCGGCCAGTCGGAGACCTACGGCACGGTCGAGGACTGCCTGCAGAACTGCGACATGATCGTGTTCTGGGCCGCGGACCCGGAAACGACATCAGGCTCCTACGGCGCGCAGGAAGGCACCGTGCGCCGGCAATGGCTGAAAGATCCGAAGCTCGGCATCAAGGTCGTGCACGTCGACCCGTACTACAACGCGTCGGCGCAGTTCCTGCCGGGCAAATGGTTTGCCCCGAAGCCGACCACCTCGGTCGCGATGGCGATGGCGATCGCCTATGTGTGGATCAAGGAAGACCTGTACGACAAGGATTACGTCGCCACCCATACGATCGGCTTCGATACGTGGAAGGCCTACCTCCTCGGCGACGAGGACGGCATGGCGAAAACCCCCGAATGGCAGGAGAAGGAGACCGGCGTTCCCGCCAAGGACGTGCGCGCGCTCGCCCGCGAATGGGGGAGGAAGCGCGTCTATCTCGCGCCGGGCGGCTGGGGCAACGGCCACGGCGGCGCCTGCCGCAATCAGACCGGCATCCAATGGGCACGGGTGATGGTGTGCCTCACGGCGATGCAGGGCTTGGGCAAGCCTGGCGTCAACATGGGCAATCTGCAATGGGGCTGCCCGCTCGACTTCAATTTCTATTTCCCCGGCTATGCCGACGGCGGCATGTCGGGGGATCTCGAGAACACCTCGATGCCGGTCGAGCTCTATCAGCGGATGCCGCAGCTCCCCACCATGTGCTCGAGCTTCCAGCGCATCCCGCGCATCTGGATGCCGGAGGCGATCGCCGACGGGAAGGCGGAAGGCTATCCGTGGATCGGCAAGTCGATCGAGCATCAGTTCGCCAAGTTCGCCTATCCGGCGCCCGGCCACTCGCCGGTGAGGATGCTCTACAAGTACGGCGGTTCGATCCTTTCGACCATGAACAACACCAACCGCCACGTGCGGATGTACCAGTCGGAGAACCTGGAATTCGTCGTCAACCAGTCGATCTGGTTCGAGGGCGAGGCGAAGTTCGCCGACGTGATCCTGCCGGCGTGCACCAATTTCGAGCGGGTCGACATTTCCGAATGGGCGGGACTCGGCGGCTACGGTCATCACGGCCAGCAGCAGCTTAATCACCGCGTCATCGTGTTCCAGGCCCCGGCCATCGCGCCGCTCGGGGAATCGAAGTCCGACTACTGGATCTTCAACGAGATCTGCAAGCGGCTCGGGCTCGCCAACTATTTTTCCGAAGGCGTCAACGAGATCGACTGGGTCAAGCGCCTGTTCGATGCTTCCGACCTGCCCAAAGTGATCAAGTGGAAGGAGTTCATCCGCAAGGGCTATTACGTCGTGCCGGCCGAGAAGGAGAAGCTGCGCCCGCCGGTGTCGTTCCGCTGGTTCTTCGAGAACCGCAAGAAGGATGTCCCCGAGGCGCAGCCGCTGCCGTCCGACTACACGGAGGAATATCTGCGCGGGCTGCAGACGCAATCGGGCAAGCTCGAATTCGAGTGCAACAGCCTCAAGCGCTTCAAGGACCCCGAGCGCCCGCCGATCGTCAAATACGAGCCGTCATGGGAGGGGCCGCATTCGGGCGAGCTGTTTACCCGCTATCCGCTGCAACTCCTCACCCCGCACTCGAAATACTCGTTCCACACCCAGGGCGACGGCAAAGACTCCTTCCTCCTCAACATTGCCGATCACCGCGTGTGCGTCGACGGGTACTACTATTGGATCATCCGCCTCAATGCCGAGGACGCCATCGACCGCGGGATCAACAAGCACGATCTGGTCAAGGTGTACAACGATCGCGGCGCGGTGATCTGCGCCGCGTTGCCGACCCAGCGGCTGCCGCGCGGCGTCTGCCACGGTTACGAATCCTCCGCCGTCTACGCTCCGATGGGCGAGCCCGGCAAGACGGTCGATCGCGGCGGTTGCCTCAATCTGCTCACGCCCGAGCGCACGCAGACCAAAACCACGCACTCGCTCGCCGGCGCCAACTCGCTGGTGCAGATCGAGGTGTGGGACGGCCGCGCTGAGCACATGTCGGCGACGTTCGCGCAAATGGAACGCGACCGCGAGGTGCGCGAGAGCCTGAAGGCGGCCCAGCTGGTGCCGGCGAAGTGACCGCGTCAGCGGTCATCACCGGGCGAGCGGCCGTGGCGGCCGCGAGACCCGGTGATCTCGACGGAAGGGGCACAGCTGTGCCCGCATTTTCAGGATCGCCGGGACAAGCCCGGCGATGACGACCGAGAGAGTTGCGCGATGAAAAAATGGAACATGGTCATCGATGTCGCCGAGTGCACCAACTGCAATCTGTGCACGCTTGCGACCATGGACGAGTATGTCGGCAACGACTGGCCGGGCTACACGAAACCGATGCCGAAGCACGGCCACCGGTGGATCGACATCCTGCAGAAGGAGCGCGGGCAGGTTCCGATGATCGACATCGCCTACGTGCCCACCATGTGCAACCACTGCGACGATGCGCCGTGCCTGGCCAAGGGCGGCGGCGTAGTGAAGAAGCGCGACGACGGCATCGTTCTCATCGATCCCGACAAGGCGAAAGGGCGTAAGGACCTCGTCGAGGCGTGCCCGTACGGCCATATCTGGTGGAACGAGGAATTCCAGGTTCCGCAGATCTGGCCGTTCGACGCGCATCTCATCGATCAGGGTTGGGACAAGACGCGCGGCCATCTCTCATGCCCCACCGGCGCCATGCTGGCCATCAAGGTCGAAGACGACGAGATGGCGCAAATGGCGCGCCAGCAGGGGCTCGAGGTGATGCGGCCGGAGCTTGGAACCAAGCCGCGCGTCTATTACCGCAATCTGTGGCGCTACACGAAATGCTTCATCGGCGGCACCATCTCGACCGAGGCCGCCGGCGTGGTCGACTGCGTCGAGGGCGCGCGCGTGAGGCTCATGAAGGATAGCGCCGTGATTGCCGAGACGACGAGCGACAATTACGGCGATTTCAAATTCGACAAGCTCGACGAAGGTTCGGGCCGCTACGCCGTGGAAATTTCCGCCAACGGCGGCAGCAAGACGGTCGAGGCCGTGCTCGGCGACAGCATTAATCTCGGCGAGATCCGGCTATAACGACACCGCTCATCTGGCCGGCCTTGGGCCAAGTCTACGAAACGCTGGCGCCGTGGACCGAGGCGCTGCTGCGCGCGGCTGTCGGGCTCGCCCTGGTGCCGCATGGCTTGCGCAACACCTTCGGCTTCTTTCGCGACACCGGCGTCAGGGCGCACAACATCGCCGAGCTCGCAGCGCAGCTCGACCGCGACGGCTATCGGCCCGGAAGGCTATGGGCCCCGCTGATTTCGCTGCTCCAGCTGGCGGGCGGACCCATGCTGGCGCTCGGTCTGTTCACGCGCCCGGTGGCGGCCGCGATTCTCGTCTTTCTGATCGTGACCAATGTCGAGCGCTGGCGCGTCGGCGGTTATTTCTGGAACCAGCTCGGGCTCGAATACACGCTGATGTGGACGATCGCGGTCGTGTATTTCCTCGTGCACGGCGGCGGTGCGTACTCGCTCGACCACCTGTGGCTCGGCCGCGAATACTGACGCCTGCTTCGTGGGGTGGGCAAAGCGGAGCGAAGCGACGCGTGCCCACGCGTCTTGAACCGATGAGCAGAACGCGTGGGCACGGCGCGTCCCCATGGCATCAGCAAATTGAAGGCGCAGCGCAACGCGCCTTTGCCCACCCTACCTCCCGGCGGAACCACTCTTTTCACATGCGGTTGTTATCACGAGCGCATGCGCTCCTTGATGCAGGAGCATGAGCATCGCGATCAGCGTATGGGAGAATGATCATGCCGGACAAGCGAACCATCGAGAAGGCGCGCGCCGACAAGCGCGCCGGCAAGTCGCCGAGCACCCAGGCGGGCGAGTTCGTGCGCGCTGAGGTCGAGAAAATCCGTCGCGGCGAGCACGGGGCGCGGTCGCCGCAGCAGGCGATCGCGATCGGCCTGTCCGAGGCAAGGCGCGCGGGCGTCGACCTTCCGCCGCCGAAGAAAGGACAAGCCAAGAAGCGCACCCGCAAGAGCGCCGAATACGCCTATGCGGCCGGCCAGGGCAAGCGCAAGACGAAGCCCCGGCCGCGGGTCTCGCGCGCCGTGAAGCAGGCCTTGAAGCGCGAGCCGCGCAGCACGGTGTCGCGCCAGGCGCTTTCGCGCCAAGCCAAGCGCGCCGCCTCGCGCCGCAGTGCCACCGACCGCTCCGGCGCGGCCCGCAAGGCCGTACGGACGAAGGGTGCGGCGGGCCGGGCCGCGGCGACGCGCAAAGGAGCGCGAACCAGCGCGCGCCGCGCGAAATAGCGCATGGTCCGGAAACAGCCTGGCCCGGACTTGATCCGGGCTGGTTACCGGTTTTCGGAAAAGATCACGCTCCTACAATAGTTCTTCCTACTCGGCGGCTTGGCGTTCCGCGGCTAGCGCCGGCATCACGGCGCCGGCGTAGAGCTCGAGCGAGCGCAGCGAGTCGGACAGAGCGAGATCGCCGAAGGCCAGGCGGCAGACGAGGTAATTGATACCGGCCTCGCCCGCTTGCGCGGTGAGGACATCGCGCACCTTCTCGGGTGAGCCCGCGACGCCCAGTCCCATGGCTTCGAGCTCGTCGAACGTGCCGGGATAGAGCGCGTAGCTCGGACGCGTGCCGTGGCGCTCCCACAGCTTGAAGAAGCTCGTATGCCAGACCTGGTA
>JBJMSU010000100.1:0-20577 GCA_045801465.1 Xanthobacteraceae bacterium
CAGATACAGCGCGAGGTGATCGCCCGGCAACTCCTCGGGTAGGCACGTCGGTGGGGCCGGGGAAGGCGCGACAGGTTCGCTTCGGCAGTCCCTGAGACCAGACGATGACGATAAGCGATCCTCCGCGAAGAGGTGAGGATAGGTGAAGCTCGACATGAACCGTGCGACGGGACCGGTCACCTGGGGGAGCCTGTGGCATGGGACGAGCCATCGCCGATACTCTAAGAGGGACAGGAGCGAACCCTCTCGGTGGTCGACCCCGAGCTGCGCTACCACCACACGCCGGGTATCTATGTCCTCACCGGAGCTACCTTCCCGGCCTGCCCCAGCATCAGACCTCACCAGTGCCTTATGGCCGGTCTGCTACCGGGCAGCCGAGTGGCCCGTGGAGCACCTGAGAAATCGGGAGGAACGTTAGCGATCTTCAAACCAGTCCCGAGCCAAGACAGGAGGCAAATTGACTGATCATCTTCTTCTACCGGACCCGAACGGCTCCCTCTCGGCGTACACGCCGGGTCAGGGCACGACCTTCAACTGGCCGGTCGGGCCGCCAAAGAGCCGGGTAGCGTACGCCGCGGCTCACGTGGTGGCGGACCCGCTCGCCGACGTGGACCCTACCACGCAGGCAGCTCTCGATTGGGAGGCGACACTCGCCTACAGACGTCACCTTTGGTCCTTGGGGCTCTCGGTTGCCGAGGCCATGGATACTGCCCAGAGGGGCATGGGGCTGGGGTGGGAAGCCTCCAAGGAACTGATCCGGCGCTCGGTTGCCGAGGCCCGCGCCTTCGGCCCGGACGCCGGCATAGCCTGCGGCGCAGGGACCGACCAGCTGGAACTTTCGTCCAACACGACCCTCTCCGATATCGAAGGCGCCTACGAGGAGCAAGTCCGGTTCGTGGAGGGCGAGGGGGGACAGGTGATCCTCATGGCGAGCCGGGCCCTCGCGGCCGTCGCCAAAGGACCCGAGGACTACGCACGGGTCTACGGCAAGATCCTCTCGCAAGTCTCTGAGCCGGTGATCATCCACTGGCTCGGCGAGATGTTCGACCCTGCGCTTGCCGGCTATTGGGGCGCTCCCGACCACATGGCCGCCATGGAGACGTGCCTCGCCATCCTCCACGACCACGCGGCCAAGATCGACGGCGTGAAGATTTCACTCCTGTCGAAGGAGAAGGAAATCTCGATGCGCCGCCGGCTGCCGGCGGGCGTGCGCATGTATACGGGCGATGACTTCAATTATGCCGAGCTCATTGCCGGCGACGAAGAAGGATATTCCGACGCCCTGTTGGGCATCTTCGATGCCATCGCGCCGGCAGCCTCCGCCGGCCTGGCGCGGCTCGCCGCCGGCGACCTGCAGGGATTTCATGGCATTCTCGAGCCGACCGTCCCCCTCGCCCGCCACATCTTCAAGGCACCCACGCGGTTCTACAAAACCGGAGTCGTGTTCCTCGCCTGGCTCAATGGACTCCAGGATCATTTCATCATGGTCGGCTGCCAGGAGAGCGCACGCTCGCTCATTCATCTTGCCGAGCTGTTTCGCCTCGCCGACAAGGCACGCGTGCTGCACGATCCCGAACGCGCGGCGGCGCGGATGACGAGCCTGCTCGCCACGCACGGCCTGGCATGAGTCGATGCGCACGGAAGGCCTGTCCATCAATCTCGCCACAGTGCGTGCGCAATGGACGCTGCGCGAAGCGGTCGAGGGATGCCGGCGCCACGGCATCGGCGCGATCGACCCATGGCGCGATCAGGTCGCCGCGGCCGGATTGTCCGAGGCGGTCCGCTGCGTCAAGGACAATGGCATGCGCGTTACGGGCTATTGCCGCGGCGGCATGTTTCCCGCTCCCGATGCCACGGCGCGGCGGAGCGCGATCGACGACAACAAGCGCGCGGTGGATGAAGCGGCCGCACTCGGCGCCGAATGCCTCGTCCTGGTGGTGGGAGGCCTGGCCGCCGGCTCGCGCGACCTCGCTGCGGCCCGCGCCATGGTGACGGACGGCATCGCGCAGATCCTTCCGCACGCCCGCGCCTGCCAAATCCCGCTCGCCATCGAGCCGCTGCACCCGATGTATGCAGCGGACCGCGCCTGCGTGAACACGCTGCGGCACGCGCTCGACATCTGCGACGCCTTGGGGGACGGCGTCGGCGTCGCGGTCGACACCTATCATGTGTGGTGGGACCCGGAGCTGGAAACGCAGATCGCCCGCGCCGGCAGGCGAATCCTCGCGCATCATATCTGCGACTGGCTGGTGCCGACGCGCGATCTCCTCAATGACCGCGGCATGATGGGCGACGGCGTCATCGACTTTCGCCGCATCCGCGCCTGGATCGAGGCGGCGGGCTATACCGGCCCGCAGGAGGTCGAGATCTTCTCGGCCGCCGACTGGTGGACGAAGGACCCCGACGAGGTGCTGCGAATCTGCATCGAGCGCTACAATCAGGTGTGCTGAATCGACGAGGCAAACAACCATGACCGATGTATTGCGCGAAACACTGACCAATGCCGGGCGCGTGCTGGCGAGCGAGGGCCAGGGCGACTATGTCGCCGGCCACATCAGCGTGCGGGTGCCCAACGCGCCGGAGCGCTTTCTCATGAAGCCCGCCGGCATCGGCCTCGAAGAGATGACGGCGGACAACATCATCACCGTCGACATCGAAGGCAAGAAGGTCGAAGGATCGATGTCGCGCCACAACGAGGTGTTCATCCACACGGAAGTCTTGCGCGCGCGGCCCGACATTCAGGCCGTCATCCACACGCATCCGCCGCACGCGGTGGCGTTCTCCTCCTTGGGACGAGCGCTGCTGCCGGTGGGCAACGACGGCGTGACGTTCATCGACCTGCCGATCTTTTCCGAGACCACCGACCTGATCATCACGCAGGCACGCGGCCAGGCGGTGGCGCGCTGCCTCGGCGAGTGCCCGGCGCTGATCCTGCGCAATCACGGCATTGTCACCGCAGGCCGCAGCATCGAAGAGGCGGTGTGGATCGCGCTCAAACTTGAGAAGGCCTGCCGCGTGCAGATGCTGGCCGAAGCGGCCGGCGGTCCGAAGCTCGTGGCCGAGGGCGAGGACCTGCAGAAGAAGCGTAAACGCTCCAACCGTCCCGACCTGCACACCAACGTCTTCAACTACCTGGTCCGGCGCTGGCACTGCGCGCACGGCGCCGAGGTCAAGGTTCCGCACGTGAAGGCGTTCGAGATGTGAGGCGCTAGCTAGTGCCGCCGATTTGAAGTTCCTACACCACCTGCCGCAAGCTCGTTTAGGAACTTCAAATCGAAAGCGGCACTAGAAGCGCATAGGGTTTCCTAGTGCCTGTTTGCTTCCGAATCGGACGGAACATGGTCGAGCCGCCGCGGCTGAACCGGAGGAGGTCGCCTCTGATCCGGCTGTGGGTCGGCCTGCTGCGCGCGCTGGCGCGCCCGCCGTTCCAAGACGAGCTCGGCCGCAAGGGACTGTTCGAGCGCATCAGCCGGGCGCAGCCGCACAAGGTGCATCGCGTGGAGCTCACCCTGCCCGGCTGGCCGCTCTGGCAGCGTCCGCTGCGCATCGCGTTCTTGTCCGATTTCCATACCGGCTCGCATGCGGGCGACGTGGCACGGCTCGCCGCGATCGTCGAGGAAGCGGCGGGCTTTGCTCCCGATCTCGCGCTGTTCGGCGGCGACTACGTCAACCTGCAGCCGTTCGGCGGCGGCCGCGTGCCGCCGCGCGTCATCGCCGAGATTCTCGCCCGCCTCACCCCCTCGTACGGGCGGTTTGCGGTGCTGGGCAATCACGATGTCTACTACAGTGCGCAGGAGGTCGCCGATGCGCTGCGCGATCACGGCATCGCCGTTCTCGACGATGAGCGGCGCACGTTCGTCCATGAAGGCAGCACGGTGAACGTCGTCGGCATCCCCGACGCGCACGTCACCAGGGCCGAGCCGCGCGCGCTGCTCGAAAGCTTGCCCGACGCGCCGACCCTGGTTCTCGCCCATGATCCGGTCTGGTTCGCGTACATGCCGCAAGGACCGCACCTCATGCTCGCCGGCCACACGCACGGCGGCCAGATCATCATCCCGCGCATCGGACCCCTGATCAACGCCAGCAAGGCGCCGCTGCGCTGGAGCCATGGGCTGGTGGTCGAGGATGGACGGGCGCTCTACGTGACCAGCGGGCTCGGCACCAGCGGAGTGCCGCTGCGCATCGGCGTTCCACCGGAATATGCCGTCATCGAGGTGACCGGCGCGGCGTGAGAACCGGTTGACAATCGAAGCGCCGCGGCCAAGCTGCCCCGGCGCAGCGGGGTGCCTCGTTTCATGATTCTGGCCAATTTTCCTTTGAAATATGTGCTGCACAAATCGGTGATGGCGGCATTTCAGCTCTTCGACACCGGCCGGCTGCATCCCGCGCGCGAGCGGGCGATTCGCGATCTTAACCGCAGCGTCGATTATGTCGAAAGCCATATGCCGGACGCGCTCGGGCTGGAGACGCAAAAGGACCTGCTCGCCTACGCGCTGGCGCAGACTGCGGTGGCGGGCCACTGCCTGGAATTCGGCGTGTTTGGCGGCGGCACGATCCGTTTCATCGCCAAGGAGCTGCGCCGGCGCGGAAAGGGCGATCTCACCATTCACGGCTTCGACAGCTTCGAGGGCCTGCCGCAAGCGTGGGGCGGCTTCAATCTCGGACAAGCGGCCTTTTCGCGCGGTGGCAAGCTGCCGCGCGTTCCCGCCAACGTCGTTCTGCACAAGGGCCTCTTCCGCGACACCATCCCGAAATGGCGCGAGACGGTGGCGGGACCGGTCGCGTTCCTGCACGTCGACTGCGACCTCTATGCCTCGACCATGGACGTGCTCTCAGGCTTGAGCCAGCGCCTGCAGGCCGGCACCGTCATCGTGTTCGACGAGTACTTCAACTACCCGAACTGGCAGCAGCACGAATTCAAAGCGTGGCGCGAATTCGTCGCCGAGCGCGGCGTGTCCTACGAATACCTCGCCTTCGCGCGCCAGCAGGTCGCCTTGCGCATCCGCGGAGTGGGCAAAGGGGGGTGACACGCAATCATTGTTAGCGCGACAGGTGAGACCGCTGCCGCGTGTGCTTTTTCTTGGCGGCGGCTTTGCTTCGCGTTTGCCGCCGGCCCCTCTTCTTCGCAGCCGGTGTCCTGGTTGCCGCCGATGTGTTGTGTCCTGTGGCGGTCGCGCGTCGCCGCGGTGGCTTTGCAGGGGCGGTGGGTGCGGTCGAAGCGACCGCATCGGCCATCTCCAGTCCGAACAGGGCCGCGACGTCGCCGTCGTCGAGCACTTTCGCTGCGGCGGCCGTCGATTGCGTGAATGAGAGATCCTGTCCGGCGTGGGCGATGAGCTCGTTCTCATCGACGCCGCGCAGCACGAAGAGAAGCCGCGGCTCTTGGTCGAGCCGGGCGCCGACCCCGTAGAGCACCGCGGCGACGTGCTTGCACATGTCGGCCCAGTCCGGGCAGCTGCAGGTGAGCTTGATCTCCTTGGGCGAGGGAAAGAGGCCGTCACCTTGCCGGCACACCCGGTCCATGACGGCTTTGGCCAGGCGGCCGTGCAGGAGCTCCACCAGCGAATCGATGCCGCCGGCGCAATCGCGGCAGATGGCGCGCCAGTGCTGGCCTGCGACCGTCTTGATGGTCGCCTTCACGGTATAGAGATCGGAGCCGCTGACCATGGCGGCGACTTCGCCCTTGGCGATCTGCAGATCGACGACGCACCCGTTGCGCACATAGGAGCGGCCGCGCGGAAGCCGGTTGGCATAATCGCTATAGCGCTCGAGATTGGTGCACCAGGCCTGGCCCCAGAAGCTCGTCGCAATCTTGCGGCCCTCGATGGTGACCGGGGCCACGGCCTGCCCGCGTTTCTTGAGCGCGGCCAGCTCGCGTTTGGCTTGAGACTGCCGCTGCGCCATCGAGGCACGGGGATAGAATGGCCAATCATAGAAGCTCATGCGTCGGCCTCCTTCATCGCCGCCTGCAGATCGAGGGCCACGAGCTTGAGCAATTCGTCGTCCTTCATCTCGGTCAGGAGGATATCGGCGCCGGCTTCGAGAAAGTCGCCGGCGAGCTGCTGCTTCGACTCGATCAGCTGATCGATCTTGTCCTCCACCGTGCCGCGGCAAACGAATTTGTGGACCAGCACATTCCTATTCTGCCCGATTCGGAAGGCGCGGTCAGTCGCCTGGTTTTCCACCGCCGGGTTCCACCACCTGTCGAAATGAATGACGTGCGAGGCGGCGGTCAGATTGAGCCCGGCACCGCCGGCCTTGAGCGAGGCCACGAAAAAGGGGACGTTCTCGTCCTCCTGGAAGCGGCGCACCAGATCCTTGCGCTTGCCCACCTCCGTTTCGCCGGTGAGGACTAGCCCGGACGCGCCGAACACGGAACCGAGGAACGACGCCAGCGGTGCCGTGATCTCCCGGAACTGGGTGAAGACCAGCGCCTTCTCCTGACGGGCGGCGATCTCCTCGGCAATAGCGCGCAGGCGCGCGAGCTTGCCGCTGTCTTCCTCCGCCCATGCCTGGTCGCCCAACCATTGCGAGGGGTGATTGCAGATCTGCTTCAGCCGCATCAGCAGGGCGAGCACGATGCCCCTGCGCGCGATGCCTTCCGCGTCCTCAAGCCGGTCGGTCACCTCGTCGACGGCCTGCTGGTAGAGCGCGGCCTGCTTGCGGCTCAACGGGCAGAACACCTTCACCTCGGTCTTGTCCGGCAGGTCGGAGATGATCGACTTGTCGGTCTTCAGCCGGCGCAGGATGTAGGGACGCACGAGCTCGCGCAGCGGCCCATAGGGATTGTGCGGGCGGTCGGCTAGCGACTTGACGTAGGAGGAGAACTGCTTGGACGAGCCGAGCAGCCCGGGATTGAGGAAATCGAAGATCGACCACAGGTCGCCAAGCCGGTTCTCGATCGGCGTGCCGGTCACCGCGATGCGCGCGCCTGCCTTGAGCGCTTTGACCGCCTTGGTCTGCTTGGCGGACGGGTTCCTGATCACCTGGGCCTCGTCCAGCACCACGAGCTGCCAGGATGCGGCCGCAAGCCACGCGGCGCGGGCCAGAAATCCATAGCTGGTGATGACGAGATCGACGTCCGCCAGATCGGGGGCGCCGTTCGCCCTCGCCTTGTCGGCCGGCATGGCCGACGGATGCACGATCATCACCTCGAGGCTCGGCGCGAAGCGGGCGATCTCGGCGGCCCAGTTGGCGAGCAGCGAGGCCGGCGCGACCAGCAGCGACGGCTTCCGCTTCGTTTCGGATTTGAGCACCAGCAGCAGCGAGAGAACCTGGATGGTCTTGCCCAGCCCCATGTCGTCGGCGAGGCACGCCCCCAGTCTCAGGTTGGCAAGCAGATGCAGCCATTGCACGCCGGTGGTCTGATAGGGCCGCAGAGTCCCTTGCAGCGAGCGGCCGGGATCGACGCGCGAAAGGCCCTCCGGCCGGCGCAATGCGGCCAGCGTTTCGGCGAGCCAGGGCCCTGCCACGGCCTGGCTCCAGTCGGCGTCGGCGCGCGCACCCTCCTCCGCCCCGGTCACTCCGGCGCCCGCGAGGAGGCGCATGGCCTCGCCGAACGACAGGCCCTCGGTCGCGGCGCGGCGCTCGATCGCCTCGAACTGCGCGAGCGTCCGGCTCAGACGCTCGTGGTCGATCTCGACCCATTTTCCGCGGATGAAGGCCAGGCCCTCGGAGTGCGCCAGCAGGCGCTTGACCTCGGCCGCAGAGAGCTGCTCGCCGTCGAGCGTCACCTCCATGCGGAAATCGAGCAGCGCCGCGAGGCCGAGCTGCGCGGGCGGGTCGCCGCCGATCGTGGCGGTCACCTGCGGACGCGCCGGGCGGTTCATGCGCCAGCTCGCCGGCATGCGCACGATTACGCCGGCGCTTTCGAGCGCGGGCGCGTCTTTGAGGAACTGCAGCGCCTGTTGCGGAGTCCAGCGCAGCGGATGGAAGATCTCCCCCGCATCCACCATCGCCTTCAACCAGCCGCATTGCTGGGCGGCGCGCTGGACCGGCATGAGCAGGGAGAGCAGGCGCTCGCGGTTCTTGGCGCCGGCATATTCCTGTAGCGCCTTGCCGAGCGGGAGGTGCTGGGCCTTGGCGGCGGCCGAGAGCCGCGTCGTGTAGGTCGCCAGGAATGCGAACGGGGCGTCTTCGTCCTTGCGGTTCTCGGCGAGATTGAAATGCACGCGCCCGACCAGGTTCCAGGCGGGATGGCGCCGCTTGAGGAAGTCCTGTACCGCGACTTTGGCTTCGGCCAATTCGATATCGAAGGCGGAATCGATCGCCCGCCACAGATCGGCCAAGACGGTGGGGGTCAGATATTCCGCGCCGGTCATCGGCGGCACCGCGGCGACGATGCCGGTCAAATCGCCGTCGGCCGGAGCCGGCACCGGCGGCTTCGTGCGCGCCTCGTCCAAACCTGGCAGGGCGCACAGCGCTGCGACGTAGCGCGCGCCCAGTTCGCGCCAGTACGACCACACCGGCGGCAGCACGGTGCCAACCTCGTCGGCGCCGAGATAAAGGAGCCCATGGCCGGGGCCGCGCGCAAACGCCGCCTCGAGCCGGGCGCCGTGCGCGTCATCCAACGCGCTCCCCTCCCCGTCCGGCCTCGTCGTCAGCACGCCGTGCGGAGTGAGAACGGGCGCCAGCATCGTCATGACGGGATGGGTTTGGGAACGGATGTGTCAACGCGTGGGGCGCAATAGCGTCAGCGTATTGCGCCCGCAAGTGTGTGCCACTGGTGCAGCAGCCATGAACCCATGCCGCGCTCACACGGCACCGTGCCGGTGCGCTGCAGACGCGGGAGGTTGGTTGGCTTCTTTCGAACCGGGGTCCCGGATTGCGGTGCACCGCTACGCAAGAGCGGCGCTACACCGCATCCGGGACACGCGACGTCAATCCATCCAGGCGATGTCGCTGAGGTAGCCGGGCAGGCCGGTGAATTTTCCAGCCATGGTGGCCTTTCCGGTCTTGAGGTCGACCGCATAGAGCGCGCCGCCCATGGTCAGCCACGCCTCGTTCTTGTCCGTCGCCGAGCTGACGATGTTGAAGCCTACCGCCCCGTCAAGCTTGATGCCGAGGGAGCCGACGGTGTTGAGGACGCCGTCATTCGGCGGCGCCTGGGTCACCAGCGAGCCGGTCGTCGCGTCGATATTGTAGAGCGTTGTCGACTGGGTGCCCTTCACGGCGTTGCTGTAGGCGCCGGCGACGACCTTCGGGGTCTTGCCGGCATTGGCATCGCCCTCCTTGAACTTGTGCGACCCGTCGACCGTCGCCTTACCGTCATCGACATTGACGCGCAGGCTGGTGCCGTCGGATCCCATGATGCGCAGGCGATCCGCGACGGGATTGAAATCGACCGTGGCGGTGACACCCGCCTTGAGGGTCTCGCTGAGCTTGCTCTTCTGGGTGGCTTGTCCCGACTGCGGATCGATGGTGACGATCGTCCCGTCAACCGTCACGCCATAGAGGAGGCCGTCGGCCGGACGGACGTCGATGCCGATCAGCCTGCCGGCTCCCTTGATGTCGACACCCTTGGCGACCTTGCGCGTGGCGGGATCAATGGTGACGATCCACTTGCCTTCCACCAGGCCGAGAATCGATCCGGCCTGTGCCGAGGTCGCGACTGTGATCGAGGCGGCGACCGCGCCGATCATGACGAGCGTTGCAAGATTCCGTGGCATGAAGGTCTCCCCGCGTTCGCGTTGACGGCCGGGGGACCATTCCCCTCTTGCCGATACCGCGAAGAGCTACGAGGAGCTTTTCGCCGAGTTGCAGGAAGACGCCCGGGAGGTTGCGGGCAGCGGGTCACGTCTTCGTGATGGCACTCAAGTGCTTTTGTTTTCCATCCATCTGCTGATCGAATCGGGCATGATCCATGGCCACGCGAAGCTGGTCAGCACCGCGAGCCAGGCCCCGTTCATGGCGCCGGCAAAAAGTCCGTCAACCCCGCGGAAGAGGACGCTGACCATAACACCCATGGTCATCCAAAGGATGAACCAGCAACCGGAAACAATGAAGACACGTCGCATCGTCGACCTCCCGCCAGTCAACGGGCGCGGGCGGGGAAGGTTCCGGCTTGTAGAGAGCTGTGATTCCTGAAGATTACGGCGTTTCCGTCCCTCAGCCAGATGGCCGGGACAACCCGCTGCGGCGGCTCCCCTCGCGATCGCTGTTGCGATCGCTCGCTTAGCATGACGACTTAACGCAAGCGCAAATCTCTATGCCTTTTTCCAGGTCTCGGTGCCCTTGTTGCCGCGATCGGTGCGGCGCGACCACTTGCCCGACAACGAACCGTCGGGGTTGATGGTCATCAGCAGGATCGCGGTTCGGCCCTTGGTCAGGCAGGCGATCGCCAGCACGTTGCCGATGACCTGGGCGACGCCGACCTGCTTGCCGTTGTCCCATTCCAGCTCGAGGGCGCCGGATGGTGCGAGCGAGATGTCAACGATGCCGTTGCCGGCATAAGCCTTTCCATCGGGATCGGTGCCACTCACCACGTAGGAGCCGACGAGATTGGGCTTGGCCTCATCGAACGACTGCACGTCGCTCTTGCGCGACATGTCGAGACGGGACAGGCTCTCCAACGCTGCTGCGCCTGGCGCAAACGTCGCCGAGAGCGCCCACCCACCGAGCGCACCCGCTGTCAGCAGCGCGCCCATGACGACACGAGTGTTCTTGCCCTGCTCGATCAGAGCTTTCGGGAGGATTTTCATGTTGAGGTCTCCGTAGCGTCGCTGCACCTGCGGTTGGGCTCGCCCCGACCGCTCTGCACGAGTGCAACATTGCATTAACCACTGGGTTCGTTTGTGACCTAGGTCACACGCGGCTCGGATTTCATTGCGGGGCGGCGAAGGAGCCGCGCATTTTCCCAAACGCCGGTGGCTATCACCGGCCAAGATTTCTCTGCTTGTTGGTGTGAACCACCTCACCCGGTCTCCACACAAAGTCAGAGTAATTGCCGCCATTGGGAAAACGGAGGGTCCAATGCACAGCCACGTCTGGTGGAGGCGTCCGGCCGAACAGGCCGCCCTGAACTGGTGTCGTCGCCTGCTGGTGTATGGCGTCTTGTGCGGAGTGTTCGCTCTTGCTGCCGGGGTGGCGACCAGCGAACGTTCTCATAGGGCCGACCCTGCGGCCTACCAGAACGAGCCTGGGGCTATTGCCGGCACGGCGGACGGGCAGTCCGGCGGCGGCAACCTCGTTCCGCTGTATTAGAGGTCCGGTCTCGCGCTTTGAACGTTGCGCGGTGGAAGTGAACGCACCCAATCTGCCGATCGCGAATCCCGCATCGACACTGGTAGGGAGACGGCGCATGTTCAAGCGGGTTATCGCCGTGGCGGTTGCCACGCTGATGGCGTTGCCGGCCTCCGCTCAGTCGCATGATCCCAGTCTCGGGTCCGGCAATACGGCTCCGTCGCCCCGGCAGGCGGAGCCCGAATCGCCGGCGGCACGCCGCGGACAGCTTTTCGTTCGCGTCCATTGCGTGCAATGCCACGCGATCGACAGGACCAGCGCAAGCGCGTTTGCGACCGCACGCCCGCTTCATGATTTGCAGATCAGATATCCGGTCGCGGACCTGCAGCGGCCCTTGGCCGACGGCATCCATCCCATGATGCCGCCGTTCCGGCTGACATCGGGCCAGCTCGCGGACGTAATGGCCTATCTCAAGACGTTCGGGCCTTGATGCTTGCTACGAGCGCTTGCCCCAGGGAGGCACCGGGTAGAGCGGCTGATTGATGAAGTCCTGGCTGAAGATCTCGACCACGTTGCCGTTCTGGATTTGAATGACCGTCTGTGGCAGCACGATCTGCCCGTCGTTGCCGAAGTGGACGCGGCCGTAGATGCTTTCGAAATCCACTTTCGCGATCGCGTCGCGCACATCTTCCGATTCGACCGTGCGGGCCGTTTCGATCGCGTAGACCAACGTCTCGACCGCAGCCACCGCGGCGGCGACATGGTAATCCGGTGCATAGCCGAATTTCGCTTCGAACGTCTTGAAGAATTGGTCCGCGTCCCCGAACCAACGGTCCTTGAGTCGCTCGGAGGGCAGCCACGGCGTCATCCCGAAGGCGTAGTTGGCATCATTGCCGAGTGTCGAGCGGAAATTGGCGGTCGACACCGCCGTGGTGAAGGACGCCATGAGATTGGGATTGATGTTGCGGCCCTTGGATTGGCGCACGAAGGTGATCGCGCCGGACTCATGGCCGCTCCACAACAGGACGTCGGGCGCCCTCGCCTCGAGCAAGGTGAGGATATTGTAGAAGTTGGGGGTTCGCTCGGAGTACTGCTGTTGCAGCACGACGTCCAGGCCGGCTTCCCGCAACAGCGCCCGCGTACCCTCCGCGAGCGCGATGTCGAACGGATCGTCGCCCATCACGATCGCTGCGGTCTTCGGCAGCGGAGTCAGCCGCTGCAGCATCTGAACCGTGCTGCGGAAATAATCGTCGGCAGCCGGCAACGTGCCGAACACATATTTGTAGCCGCGCGCGAAAATCCGAGGCGACGCGCCGCCGCCCTGAACCATGGGCACCTGGTATTTCTCGGCCAGCGAGGAGCCGGCGAGAACGTCGCTGCTCGAATAGGACCCAAGCAGGAAATTGACCCTGTCGTTCGTGATCAGTTCCTCTTGCAAACGCGTGCTGCGATTGGCGTCCGACTGATTGTCCCGGATCTTGAGCGCGAGCTTGTAACGAAACTCGCCGATCGTCACGCCGCCCTGCTCGTTGATCCTGTCGACGGCGAACTGATAGCCGTCGCGATAGTAGCGGCCGCTGGCGGCGAGACTGCCGGTCAGCTGCAGGGCCGCCCCGAGCGTGACCGTGTCGTTTCCGGTGCACGCGGCCGTGCCGGTCGTCAGCAGGACCACCGCCAGATTTCGCAGCCACACGAGGCTCTTCGATATTTTCAGCACGCTCTGAATCACAATGGCGCTCCGCTGACGCCGCGAACGGCGAACGGCGCTACAACTCCCAGCCCAGCCGGCGGTCGAGCGAATAGGGGCCGCCGCCGCGCAACGCGATAGCGGCAAACATGAGGCCCCACATCAACGGATATTCCCATCCGCCGCCGGGCCTGTTCCACCAGAAGCCTTGCGGCCAGTGCGCGATGAAGGTGATGACGGTGAACTGGATGCCGGCGGCCACCGCGAAGAACCGGGTGAACAGCCCGAGCATGATGCAGGCCGCGCCGACCGTCTCGATGATCCACACTGCATAAGCAAGCGGGAGCGATGGCTCGATGCCGCGCCGCGCCAGACCTCCCGCCGCGAAGGCCGGGATGCTGCTGTAGATCAGCTTGTTGATGCCGTGCACCAGCAGCATGCCGCCCGCGGCCAGGCGAATGAGGAGATAGGAGAGATCCCGGCTCCAGGCATAGAACGGCCCCAGCCCCGGAATGATCGGTTTACACTCGCGGGCGGCGGGATGTCCGTCGGTGCTCATAGGCGCTCTCCCGCGACTTCCAAACCGTTTGCTAGCGCGGCTGCTCTGCAGCCGGCCGTTCGGGCGGCGGCTTGGCGGGCGGTGCGGCCGGCGCTGCCGGCTCTGTCTTCTGCTCCGTGATACCGAGCGCGCGCGAGAGAAGCGCCTCGATATCGGACAGGCTGAGCGGGAAAACGGAGCGCGGCGCCGGCGGAGTCGCGGATGGAGTTGTCGCGGCCGCGCTCGGCGTCCCTTCCTGCCGCGGCCTCTGCTCGGAAAGCGGCATCTTTTCCGCCGGAATGGTCAGGCCGGCGGCCGGCGTTCGCTCCAACGGAACCGCCGGACTCGCAGCCGTCATCCTTTCCTTGGGCGTGGCCCCATCCTCAGCCGGCGGCTCCCCGCGCACGTGTATGGGCGGCTGGCTGTCCACGTTGCCAAGGATGATCGGCAGGCCGTCCTTGCCGCCGCCGATGATGACGACTTTCGAATTGTTGGATTGCGCGAGCTGAAGCGTCGCCTCGACCCCGCGCCAGCGCAAATAGGAATCGGAAATGCCCTGGCTGACCGTTTGCTGAAATTCGCGAATGCCTTCCGCCTCGATCTTCTTGCGCTCCGACTCCCGTTTCTCCCGCTCCACGCGAAATCTGTATTCCTCCGCGATGTAGTACTGCTCGGTCTTGCGGTTGATCGCATGCACCACCAGCGCCGGCAGCTCGATGCCGTACAGAAGCGTGTCGTAGAGAATGATCGTGTCGCGCATCGCGACGTTGTAGGACGCCCGGTCGCTTTCGCGCTCCATCATCTTGTGGCTCAGCTTCTCCAGGGCGAGTTCGCGAATCTTGTCCTGGATCTCCTGGCGCGCCGTCGAGTAGACCTGTTCGGCGGTGTATTGAGCAATGACCTCGCGCATCTGGCTGGCGATCTGCGGACCGAGCAGCTTGATGTAGCTGGGCCCGACCACCTGGTGCAGCGTGGGCACCGAGTCGTGCTGCAGCCGGAAGCGGATATTCAGGGTCGCATTGAGGTTCACGCCGTCGCTGGAGATGGCGTTGTACGTCTCGGTGAGGGACTGAACCCTGAGGTCATAGAGGAACAGTTTGTCCCAGGGAAAAATCACGTGCAGGCCCTCGTCTCTCAGCTCGCGCGGGTCGAGCACGGTGCCGCCGGAAAATCGCTTCCAGACGACTCCGACCTGCCCGCTCGGCACGGTGAGCACCATGTGCGGCACGAGCACGACGATCAGGAGCGACGCGACCATCAGGTAGAGCACCAGGCTCGGCAAGTAGCGCTCGACAAAGCGACGCCACCTGTCGCGCGCCGTCGTCGGAGGCGGCCTGCCGTCCACTGGCCAGATGTAGGCTTTCATGACTCGTTCTCCACCGGTTGCTGCCCGACGAAGCGGCCCTCATCCATGCGAAGCCGGCGGGCTGCCACCTTCATCTCATCGAGATAGCGGTCGTCGTGGCTGATCGCGACCACCGTCACGCCGGCCCGGTTCAATGCCGGCAGTAGATCATAATAGAACTTTCGACGAAATTCCGGATCCTGGTCTGCGGCCCATTCGTCCAGGAAGAGGATTGGCCGCTTCTCCAGGAGGCTGACGATGAGGGCGAGGCGTTTGCGCTGCCCGCTCGACAGGTCGATGGTGCGAAACTCGCCATCAGTCACCCGCGTCTTGTCGATCAGGCGATATTCGGTGAGCAGCCGATCAAGCTCGGCCGGATCCGGGTCGTCGATGCCATAAAGCTTCTGAAACAGGTGGAAGTCGGGAAATACCGCGGCGAACAGCTCGCGATAGATTTGGCGCGTGCGATCGGTGACGTAGACCCCGTCGAACGTGATCTCGCCGGAATCCGGCTTGTACAGTCCCGCGAGCACGCGCAGGAAGGTTGATTTTCCCGAGCCGTTGCCGCCGGTGATGATCACGAGCTCGCCGCGCTGCAAGGTGAAGTCCAGCGGCCCGATCTGGAAGACCGCCTCCGACCATTTGTCGAAATAGCGGAACACGATCTCGCGCATTTCGATCCGTTCGAACCGCTTCGGCCGTTCGTCGCGGCTGAGCGGGGCCGCGGTCGCCGCATCCAGCAGTTTCGCCTCCAGGCGCTGGATGCTGTCCGCCGCCGCATTCGCCGCCGTGACGATGGGGATCGACTGCACCAGGCCGAAACACGCGCCGACGATGAAGACGAGCGCGGTCACGGTCTTGGCGATGGACGCGCCGGCAAGCGTGCCGCTCAGCACCGGGACGACGAACACGATGGCGCCGAGTAACGCGTAAAGCGAGCTCTGCAGGAACACCATGCGCAGGAAGGTTTCGCTTTGCGCGCGGATTTTGATGTTGGCCGCGGCGCGCGAGACCTCGATGATGTCGTCGAACAGATCGTCGCTGCGCGCGCTGTTGAACCTCACCTCTTTGAACCCGTCCAGAACGTCGATCAGTCGATCGTACAGACGATTCTCCCAAGCCGCCGCCT
Organism: Xanthobacteraceae bacterium; assembly: GCA_045801465.1. GTDB lineage: Bacteria > Pseudomonadota > Alphaproteobacteria > Rhizobiales > Xanthobacteraceae > DATFWC01. Next base: position 15,881 of record JBJMSU010000100.1, read on the forward strand.
CGCGCGTCGCCGCGGCAAGCTGTCGACTTTTGGCCTGAAACAACATGGCCGCCACGCCGACGATGGCGATGCTCAGCACAAAGGCGAGGAGCGACAGATAGGCCACGTAGATTGCGACGAAGAAAATGAGGACCGCGCCCTGCGCCGTGAAGGCAAGCGTATTGCTCGCCTGCGTGAGCGCCGCAGTATCTCTGGTGATCGTACCGACGATAGCCGCACGGCCAATTCGCTCGACCGCAAGGAGCTCCGAGCGCCGCACGAGATCCATCAGGCGCAGGCGCAGATTGTGGATGATGGCTTCGATTTCGGCGGTCGTCGTGATCAGGACATAGTGCTGCGTCTTGATGAAGAGAACCAACGCGGTGATGAAAAGGGCGGCGGCCCAAAGGCTGGGACGACCCTCGTCGGCGGCTTGTGCGCCGGCGTTGATCGCGGCCAGGATCGAAGCGGTGCTGACGCCCCCGAGGCTGGACATGATGACCAGCCGCTTCAGGGAGCCCTGCATTTCCCGGCGAACGAGCTTGAAAAACGACATACGAGCGACGTGGTCCGCTTAAGTATGGCGCAGGGCGCCGCGCCCCGCGCTTGTACAGAACCGCCGCTTCGATGGCACCAGCACTCAATCGCTCTGGGGGCGTCGATACCAGGCGATGCGTGACGGTCCGGTCAACAATAGTATGATGAGCACGAGCACGGGCGTGAAAAGAAGCGATACGATGAATGTGCCGATGAAACCCATGCGGCGTTGGCTGCCGCAGATGCCGACGAGAATGCAGAACACCACATAGAGAATCAAGGCGACCGGTTGAGTCATTACGCCATGTTTCCCTCTCCGCAGTGCCGCCGATTTGAAGTTCCTACACCACCTGCCGCAAGCTCGTTTAGGAACTTCAAATCGAAAGCGGCACTACAATTATATAGTGCTCGTGCCCCTTTGCTTCCGAAGTTCGTGTCAGAAGATGCTGCCATGTATCACGAAGTTCGGAAGCGGGGCACCAGCTGCCCGCTTGGCGGGGATGACTGCACGATGGACGCTGAATGCCGCTCACATCAATTGCCGGTCGCGGGCGCCCCCTTGGTCGAAGAGCTGCGCGCCGCCACGCCGGATCGCCGAGGCGGCGAACGACCTGCCGAGCGGCCGGTGAACTTGTCCTTTTGCGCCTTGATGAATTCGCGATAATCCGGAGGATTGAAGTCGAGCAGCGTCCCGCCGGAGGCGAAATGCTGGATAAAGACCCTGCCGATGACCCAGGTAGCGCCGGCGGAAAACACCGGCATGGTCAGTGCGCCGACCGCCCAGCCGATTCCGGGCAGACCTTTCATCAGGCTTCCCACCGTCATCGCGCTCGATGTCGCCGTGCTCGCCGGCAGGACCGACCCGGCCAGGCTGGCAATGATCGATTTGCCGCGATTTTCCGAGAACGGAACGTCGAAGAGTTCCGAAAGGCGGCGCAACATCACGAGCTGAAGGCCTCCGACCGCAGCCACATCGACAAGCGGTATCGGCACCAATCCGGCAGCCCCAGACCACAGCGAGAACCGATCCACCAGCTGCGAAGCAAGCAGATCACGCTCCTCTTCCGTCATCTCGACGATTTCACTCGTTTCCTCCGCCGTGTCGGACCCAGTCACTTCCTGTGCCATCTCGCGGATCCTTTCTCCTCACCGGCAGGCTGGGGCCCGCGGTCGATCAAGTCTACTCAAGCAGAATTGACCAATCGTGCGTCGCTGCGCCCGTGCCAGCTGTAAAATGGTAACATATGGACTCAGCCGGTGCTAGGTGTTTGTATTGGACCCGAACCGACTCTTGCAGTCCTCCGTACATGATTAGACTGAGCTGTCGTCAACTGCGTTCGAGGGCTGTTTGGGTGAAGGTGGACTATTCCCGCCGCATCGTCACCCGATTACTGTGAGCAGGATCATTTTACTGTGAACAGGATCATCGATCCGGCATCCCTTCTTGGTCGCAATTCTGGCAACGCTCCGCAAGTCGGCCGGGCGGGCGCGCTCGACAACGGCACGCTCCCCCTGTCGGATGCGCAGTTGGGGATTTGGTTCGCCCAGCGGCTCCACCCCACGAGTGCCGCGTATAACATTGGCGAATATATCGAGATCCACGGAGCCATCGACCCCGTCTCGTTCGAGCAGGCATTACGACAGGTCGTAATGGAAGCCGAGACGTTGCGGGTGCAGATCGTCGAACGCTCAGACGTTCCCCGGCTTGTCATCGGTGCCCCGCCCGCTTGGTCGCTGCCGTTCATCGATGTGAGCGCAGCGGCCGATGCGCCGGCCGCCGCCGAATCCTGGATGACGGCGGACCTGGCACAACCGGTCGATCCGACGCGCGGACCGCTGTTCGGATTCGCGTTGTTCAAAGTCGCAGCCGATCGGTTCTTTTGGTACGCGCGCTACCATCACGTCGTCATGGACGGCTTCGCGATGTGGCTTGTCGCCCGCCGCGTGGCCGACGTCTACACCCAGCTCAGCGCCGGACGAGCGATCGACGAGCACGCGTTCGGCTCCCTCGTTCACCTCTTGGAAGACAACGACGCCTATCGTGCGTCCGAGCAATTTGCGCAGGACCGGCAATTTTGGCTCGATTATCTGGCCGACCGACCGGAGCCGGTCGGCATTGGCGGCCATTCGCCGGCCAAAGGCGGCGGCTGCCGCCGCAGCACCGCCTATCTGCCGCGGTCGGATCTGGACCATCTCCATTCGCTCGCACAGCGCACGGGGACCAGCCTGCCGCACGTCATCAGCGCGGCGACGGCAATGTTCCTGCATCGCTTCAGCGGTACAAGGGATTTGATTTGCGGCCTGCCGGTCGCGGCGCGCGACGGTGCCGCGCGGCGCATTCCCGGCATGGCTTCCAACGTGTTGCCGCTGCGCGTGTCGATTCAGCCGCGCATGACGGTGACCGAAGTCGTGGCGCAGACGGCGTCGCAGATGCGCCGATGCCTGCGGCACCAACGCTATCAAATCGCGGAGGTGCGGCGAGACCTTGGCGCGAATTTCGACGACCGCTTGTTTGGACTGAGCGTCAACATCATGCGGTTCGATTATGATCTCAGATTTGCAGGCCATCGCGGCGTTGCGCACAATCTGTCACTCGGTCCCGCCGAGAACCTGTCGATCGCCGTCTACGATCGGTCCGATGATGGTCCGCTTCGCATCGACTTCGATGCCAATGCGGGACTGCACGATGCGGCCGATCTCGCCGACCATCAGCAAAGATATCTGCGGCTGCTGACCGCCCTTGGTGATGCCGATCGCCCGATCGGCAGCCTGGATATGCTCGGGCCCGAGGAGCGGGCGAGGATCGTGCGCGGATGGAACGACACCGCGCAAACTGTTGCGTCGACGAGCTTGCCGGAGCTGTTTGCCGCGCAGGCGGCGCGGACGCCCGAGGCGGCCGCGGTGGTGTTCGACGACGAGCGGCTGAGCTATGCGGAGCTCGACCGCCGCGCCAACCGGCTGGCGCATCATCTGCGCGGCCTCGGAGTCGGCCCGGAAGTCATAGTAGGTCTATGCATCGCGCGTTCGCCCGCGATGGTGGTCGGGACCCTCGGCATCCTCAAGGCAGGCGGTGCTTACCTGCCGCTCGATCCCGACTACCCGCCCGAGCGCCTCGCGTTCATGCTGGCCGACGCCGGCGCGAGCGTGCTGGTGACGCAGGCCGCGTTGGCCGATCGACTCACCGCATCGGGACGCCGCCTCGTCTGTCTCGATACCGATGCCGCCGCAATGGCGCAGGAGCCTGCCACCGCCCCTGCCCTCGCGCTCGATCCGCTCCATCCGGCTTACGTCATCTACACCTCGGGCTCGACCGGACAGCCCAAGGGCGTCGTGGTTCCGCATGCGGGCATTCCCAATCTTGCGGCGGCGCAGATCGACCGCTTCGGGGTCACCTCGCAGGCGCGTGTCCTCCAGTTCGCATCGCCAAGCTTCGACGCTGCGATTTCGGAAATTGCGATGGCGCTGGTCTCCGGCGCCGCCCTCATCCTGCCGGGAGCAGAGCGCAGCGGTGAGGCTCTGGCCAGACTGGTCGATGAGCAGAATGTCACGCATGCGACCTTGCCGCCGGCGGTTCTGGCCGACCTATCCGAGAACTTGCCCCTTGAGACCTTGATCGTGGCCGGCGAGGCCTGTCCCGCCGACGTGGTGGCGCGCTGGTCGCCGGGCCGGCGCATGATGAATGCATACGGGCCGACCGAGACGACGGTCTGCGCCGCCATGAGTGAAGCGTTATCCGGCGCTTCCGCCCCGCCGATTGGGCGTCCGATCTGGAACACGCAGGTTTACGTGCTGGACGGGGGATTGGAGCCTGTTCCGGCCGGGGTTGCGGGCGAGCTTTACATTGCCGGCGCCGGGCTGGCGCGGGGCTATCTGCATCGTGCGGGGCTGACGGCGGAGCGGTTCGTGGCCGACCCGTTCGGCCCGGCCGGGAGCCGGATGTATCGCTCCGGCGACCTGGCGCGCTGGCGCTCGGACGGGGTGCTGGAGTTCCTCGGCCGCGCCGACCATCAGGTGAAGCTGCGCGGGTTCCGCATCGAGCCGGGTGAGATCGAGGCGGCGCTGCTCGGGCATGGAAGCCTGGCGCAGGCGGCGGTGATCGCGCGCGAGGATGGCGGCGACAAGCGGCTCGTTGCCTACGTGGTGGCGGCGGCCGATCGGACTGCCGATCCCTCGCTGTTTCG
>JBJMSU010000182.1:0-12329 GCA_045801465.1 Xanthobacteraceae bacterium
AGCGAGCCGACATGGAGCGAAGAGGCCGTGCAGTCGAACCCGATATAGGCCGTGATCCGTTCGCGGGCGGCAGACTCGTCCAGGCCCTCCAAATCGGAGACCTGGTGAATGAACCCGCGATCCGTCAGGACGCGGAGGAAATCGGACTGCGGCGCGCTCATCGGCGGACTCATGGGCTCTCGGGCCGGTTGGGAACCGCGCCTCTAGCAGCTTTGTAGCGGAAATTCACTCCCTTCGGGTGATCGTACCGTCATGCCCTTCTCGGGTTTGATCCAAGGGCCATGCCGGGCGTTCACTCCACCTCGTCATGCCCGGCCTTGGGCCGGGCATCTACGTCTTTCCGTGGCTTCGACGGGGCAAGACGTGGATGGCCGGGACAAGCCCGGCCATGACGTTGAGAGGTGAGGAACACAATCATGACTCACTTCACATCGGCGGGAAGATGTGCGGGAACTTGGCCCGCAGCTTCGCGCGCAGGTCCTGGCTCACGTCGACCGTGGCCGGGAACGTCCCCTTGAGCTTCATGTCGTAAGGGATGCAGGCGTCGATCAGGATCCGATTATTGAAGTTGCCTGGCAGGAACAGCGGATCGCGCTTGGAGGCCCAGGCCTTCTGGATGATGTCGATATCGACGTTGGGGTCAAAGCGTGTGCACATCGCCCACAGCACCTGGTCAAGCTCGCCGGCCTCGATGTCGTCGTCGACCACCACGGTCCACTTGCCCGCGTAGGCGCCACCCTGGCAGGAGGCGGCGACGTGCAGCGCCTGGCGCGCATGGCCGGGATAGCGCTGGCGGATCTGGATCACGGTGAAGCGCGTCGCGGGGCCGGCCTCGTGGTTCCAGACCCCGAGCACCTCTGGCACGCCGCAGGCGTCGAGTGCGTTCCAGATTTGCGCCGCACCGGCGATGCCCTTGAGCAGTCCTGTTTCGTCGACCGGCTTGTGCTGCGGCGCGCAGCACAGGATCGGATCGTTGCGGTGGAGCACGGTCTTCACGTTCACATAGGGACGCGGCTGCGTGTCGTCGGAGTAGTAGCCCATCCACTCGCCGAACGGACCCTCGGGCCTGACTTCACCCGGCACTGTCTCGCCTTCGATGGCGATCTCGCAATCGGCCGGAATGGGAAACCCCGTATAGGGGCCGCGCACGACCTCGATCGGTTCCCCGCGCAGGCCCCCGGCGATGTCGAGCTCGCTCACCTCAGGCAACGGGCTCGACGCCAGCAGGAACAAGAGCGGATCCTGGCCGCACAGGATCACCACCTTCATGGGCTGGCCGCGCTCAAAATGCTTGTCGCGATGAATGCGGCCGTGCTTGCCTTCGGTGATCTGACAACCGACTGTGCGGCCGTCATACACCTGCGCCCGATAGGCGCCGAGATTGAACCAGCCGCTGTCGGGATCCTGCGTCATCACGCAGTCGGCGGTGCCGATGAAGCGCGCGGTGTCGCGCTCGTGGTGGCGCGGCACCGGAAACTTCAGCACGTCGATGGCGTCGCCCTCGAGCACGTTCTCGAAGATCGCCCCGTCATTGACGAAGCGCGGCGGCAGCGGTTTCAAATCCTGCATACGCTCGTGATAGCGCTGCACGATCTCGACCTTGCGCTCATAGTCCAGCGGCAGCCCGAGGGTGAGCGCGACGCGGCGAATGGACGAGAAATGGCCATACAGCGTGCGGAAACCCTTCGGGTAACCGGGAGCCTCGTCGAACAGGATGGCGGGCGCCGTGCCGCCGCTCTTCTCGGTGAGCATGTGGGTGATGGCGCCCATCTCCATATCCCAGTGGGCACCGTTGACGTGCAGCAGCTCGCCCATGGCCCGGACTTCGTCGAGCCATCCGCGCAAGCCGCGATAGGCCAGGCGATTGCGGGACGCAGTCGTGGCAACCGTGGGCGCCATCCGGTTCTCCCTTATCCAATGGGCGTCGGACAGAGCGACGCAAACTCAAGCGCGATATCATCCTTCGCTGTCGGCCGCACTCTATTCGCTTGCATCGCGCTGTAAAGGTCGTGGGTCCGTCCAGCAGGCTCACTCCTGCAGTGCCTCCTCGCGTCTGGCGCGAATGGCGGGCGCCGCCACCACGACCAGCAGCAGGACGGACGCGATCAGGAAAGCCAGGCTGATCGGCTCGGTCACGAACACGATCGGATCGCCGCGCGAGATCAGCAGCGCGCGGCGCAGGTTCTCCTCCATCATGGGCCCAAGAACGAAGCCGAGGATGAGCGGCGCAGGCTCACAGTCGAGCTTGAGGCACAGGTAGCCGAAGATGGAGAAGAACGCCATCACGAACACATCGAAGATGCTGCTGTTGATGATGTAGGTGCCAATGCAGCAGAAGCCGAGAATGGCCGGGAACAACAGCCGATAAGGAATGCGCAGGAAGCGCACCCACAACCCGACCAGCGGCAGATTGAGGATGACCAGCATCAGATTCCCGAGCCACATGCTGGCAATGACGCCCCAGAACAGTTCGGGCCGGTCGGTCATCACCCGGGGGCCCGGCGATATGCCGTGGATCATCAGCGCGCCGATCATCATGGCCATGGTCGGGTTCGAAGGAATACCCAAGGTCAGCATCGGCACGAACGAGGTCTGCGCCCCGGCATTGTTGGCGGATTCCGGCGCCGCAACGCCGCGGATGTCGCCTTGGCCGAATTCGCGCGGCGGCCGCGCCACCTTCTTTTCCAACGTGTAGGCGGCGAATGCCGCCAGCAGGGCGCCGCCGCCCGGCAGCACACCGAGAACGGATCCAAGAGCGGTGCCGCGCAGGATCGCGGGAAAGGAACGCCGGATGTCGCTCCAGGTCGGCCAGACGCGGCCGATCTTCCCGGCAATGTCGACCGCATTCTCCTTGCGCTCGAGATTGTACGCGACCTCGGCGATTCCGTAGATCGCCATGGACAGCGCGACGAACTCGATGCCGTCGGCGAGCCCCTGGAAGCCGAAGGTGAAGCGCCGAATGCCGGAATTCACGTCGGTTCCGGCCAAGCCGAGAAGCAAGCCCAATACCACCATCGCGATTGCCTTGATGACGGAGCCGCGCGCGAGCACCACCGCGGCGATGAGGCCGCACACCATGAGCGAAAAGTATTCGGCGGGCCCGAACTCCAAGGCGATGGCCGCAAGCGGCGGCGCCGCCAAGCTGATCAACATCGTGGCGACACAACCGGCGAAGAACGACCCGATCGCCGCGATGCCGAGCGCCGGCCCGGCGCGGCCGCGTCGCGCCATCTGATGGCCGTCGATGGTCGTCACCACCGAAGACGCTTCGCCTGGAATGTTGACCAGGATGGCGGTGGTCGACCCCCCATATTGCGCGCCGTAGTAGATGCCGGCCAGCATGATCATCGCCGAGACCGGCTCCAGCGTGAAGGAGATCGGCAGCAGCATCGCCACCGTGGTCACCGGACCGATGCCCGGCAGGACGCCGACCACGGTGCCGAGGAACACGCCGATGAAGCAATAGAGGATGTTGTGCGCCGTCAGCGCGACGGCAAATCCAGTGGCGATATTGGCAAGGAGGTCCACTGCAATCCTAGAAGCTCGGCCAGACCGACAGCGGCAGTCGCAACGCATAGACAAAGATGCCGACGGAAAACGCTGCCAGCGTCGCGGCCAGCGCGGCGACCTCGAGCGGGCGGGATTCCCGGCTGGCGACCGCGGACGCGGCAACCACCACGACGAGCGTGATCACGAGGCCCAGCCGTTCGATCAACAGGCCGAACGTCAAGACCGCACCGGCGAGGACCAGCAGCGGACGCAATTGGAGCCCGCTGATCGCGCCGCTTCCCGCTACGACGGAGCGGGCGATGATCAGAAGCCCGAGCAGTCCCAGCACCAGGCCGAGCGCCATGGGAAAGTAGCCCGGGCCCATGCGCCCGGCCGTGCCCATGGAATAGCCGCGCGCCGCCAATACGGCGACGGCGGCAAAGCTCAGGAACATGATTCCGGCCCAGAAGTCCTTCGACGCGCGGATGTTCATCGCAACATCAATTCTCCTTGATGTTGCCCTCGGCGATCACGGTCTTCCACTTGTCGAATTCGGCTTTCAGGAACGTGGCGCCGTCTTGCGGACCGGTGCCGCGCGGCTCGACTCCGACCTTGGCCAACGCCGCTTTGACCTCATCCCTCTGCAGCGCCTTGCCGATCTCGCTGTTGAGACGCGCGAGCACATCCGCCGGAATGCCAGAGGGAGCAAAGACGCCGAGCCAGAGATCGACCTCGAACCCTTTCAGTCCCGCCTCGTCGACGGTCGGCAGATCGGGATAGACGCTGCTGCGCTTCAAACCCGTGGTGGCGATCGGCCGCACACGGTTGTCGCTGGTGAACGGCAGCGCGCCGGCAATGCTGCTGAAGGCGAACTGCACCTTGCCGCTCATCATGTCGGTGAACGAGGCGCCGATGCCGCGGTAGGGAATATGCGTGGCTTCGATTCCGGTGCGTTGCTTGAACATTTCGCCGGCGAGATGCGGCGTGGTGCCGATGCCGGCCGAGGCAAAGTTCAGCTTGCCGGGGTTGGCCTTACCGTAGCTCACCAGCTCGGCAAAGCTCTTCACCGGCAGATGCGGCGAGACCACGAGCACTTCCGGCGAGGAGCTGACGATGGACACGGTCTGCAGTTGCTTGAACAGGTCATACGGGACGCTGGGCTGCAGCGTCGGATTGATCACGATTGCCGGATCCATCAAGACGAGCGTATATCCGTCCGCAGCCGAGCGTGCCACCGCATCGGTCCCGGCGATGCCGCCACCGCCTGGGCGATTCTCCGCCACCACCGGCTGGCCCAGTGGCTCACCCAAATGTTGCGCCAGCGTCCGGCCGACATAATCGATGATGCCGCCGGGATTGTACGGCAGGACCAGGCGGATCGGCTTGGCCGGGTAGGACTGCGCCACGGCGCTGCCGGTGGCGAGCGCTGCCAGCGCCAAGACGAGCAGGACCGCCGCCCATAACGTTCTCATGTCACTCCTCCACGTAAGTATACGAAATACAATATGGCCCCGCTGTCATCGCCAGACGTGTTCGGCCATCATCGATCGCGCGGCGGAATCTGGATCAGCTGCGTGAGCTGATCTTGGCTGAGCGGGGCCGGCAACACTTTGAACGTGATCGCATCCTGCGTCATCGCGTCGATGCCCGATACGCGGTCCGGCAGCATCGCCTGTTTCGGCATGAATTCGTCGCGGATGCGGATGGCGAGAGGCTCACCCACCTTGCCGTACTGAGCGTAAAGCCTCACCCCCTCCGGATCGGCATAGAGCCAATCGTGCGTCTCACGGTAGGCGCGCATGAAGCGCACCATTGCGTCCTGGCGCTGGACCAGCGCGGTGGCATTGACGATATGGACGCGCACCGTCTGGTCGCGGGTCGAGGGGGCATCGCTGCCGCGCGCGATCAGCCGAATCTTGCCATCCTGCAGCGCTTCGATGCCAAATGGCGGCGACGCCCAACCGACGTCAATCTGTCCGGTCATGGCCTGAGTGTAGGTGACGGCGGCAGCACCGCTGGCGACCGGTCTGGCATTCACGCCGAAATGCTTGATCAGCGCCAACAATGTGGTGTGGGTCGAGGCGCCGTTGGTGGAATAGCCGACGGTCCTGCCGTCCACATCTTTGAAACTCCTGATCGGCGAAGCGGCCGGCACGTACCAGTAGAGATCGCTGGTTCCCGTGGTACCGGCGGCCAGGATGCGCACCGGAGCGCCCTTGGCGAAAGCACCCATGACGGCGGCGGTGCCGGCGGCAATGCCGATGTCCACGCTGCCGGAAATCACCGCCTGCATGGTCTCGCCGCCGCCCTGCGTATAGAGCAGGTCCAGATTGAGGCCATGTTTGCGGAAAATACCGGCACGCTGACCGAGCTCGGGGATGCAGGTATCCCAGTTGTTGGGCGCGCCGACCGCGAGCTTGAGCGTGTCCTCGGAAAAGGCCGCAGAGGGCGCCACCGCCGCCCAGACGCAGGCGATCGTGCAAACAACAGACTTCGCGCGAAACATCGGTCCTCCGGACTTCCGCCGCCGTCCTCCATGTTCGAACGTTGCGGCAATGGCTGTCAAAATGTTTCCGTGGCAGGAAGAGGTTGCACATGGCGTGCCGAGCAAGCCCGCGGCTTGACAGGTCCGGCGCGGGTATTCGAACCTGCCTGCCGTCTTGCGCCCGGGGAGCATAGAACATCATGGTCGATCGCCTGACCATCCGGAAGCCGGACGACTGGCATCTGCACGTGCGCGACCACGAGATGCTCAAGGCCACGCTGCCGTTCACCGCCGCACATTTCGGCCGCGCCATCCTCATGCCCAACCTGCTGCCGCCGGTGCGCACCACCGCGGATGCGGTCGCCTATCGCGAAAGGGTCATGCAGGCGCTGCCGGCGGGCTCCGACTTCAAGCCGCTGCTGACCTGCTACCTCACCGACGAGACCGATCCCGATGACGTCGAGCGCGGCTTTCGCGATGGCGTGTTCACCGGCGTGAAGCTCTATCCCGCCAACGCCACCACGAACTCGGCGGCCGGCGTGACCGACTACGGGAAAATCCGTCCGGTGCTGGCGCGCATGGAAAAGATCGGCATGCGCTTCCTCATGCATGGCGAGGTGACCGACGCGGACGTCGATATCTTCGACCGCGAAGCCGTGTTCGTAGAAAAGCGCCTCGCGCCCTGGCTGCGCGACTATCCCGGGCTCAAGTTCATCCTCGAGCACGTGTCGTCCAAGATCGGCGTCGAGTTCGTGCGCGCACACGCGCCGCAGGTGGGCGGCACGATCACGCCGTATCACCTCGAGCTCAACCGCACGGACTGGCTGGGCTGGGGCCTCAAGCCCTACATGTACGTGATGCCGGTGATCAAGACCGAGGCGGATCGCCAAGCGCTGCGCAAGGCGGCGACCTCGGGCGAACCCTGCTTCTTTCTCGGCACGGATTCGGCGCCGCATCCGGTTGCCAAGAAGCTCGCCGTCAACGGCATCCCGGGCGTGTTCAACGCGCCCGTCGCCCTGGCGACGTACGCCAAGGTGTTCGAGGAGGAGAACGCGCTCGATAAGCTGGAAGGCTTCGCCGCGCTCAACGGACCCAAGCACTACGCCTTACCACCGAACCAGGAGACGATCACGCTGGCAAAGCGCCCGTGGGTCGCCCCCGCGGAGGTCAAGGTCGACGGCCCCGACGAGCGCGCGCTGATCTATCACGGCGGCGAGACGCTGCAGTGGCAGGTGGTTGGGTAAGCCCAACCGCAAGCATCTCGATCGTCATCCCGGCCGAGCGCCGTCAGGCGCGAGAGCCGGGACCGAGGTAGCCCTGCAGGCAGTAGAAAACCTTGAAATGATTTTCAGATGCCGGGCTACCTTGGGTCCCGGATCGGCTCGCTCACGCGAGCCGTCCGGATGACACCCATAAGGCATCAGCAAGTGTTTACGAGTCCCCGCCCTGCGTCAGCACGATTCTCCCGCGCACCTGGCGCTCCTTGATTTCGCGAAGGGCGATGGCGAACTGTTCGAGCGGATAGGTCTTCGTCGGGAGCGGCTTGAGCTTTCCTTGGGTGTGCAGCGCGAACAGATCGGTGAAGCAGGCCGCCATCTGGTCAGGCATGCGGCGGCGGTAATCGCTGATCTGCAACCCGCTCACTTCGATGTTCTTGAGCAGCAGGTAGTTGGTTTTGAGGCTCGGGATGCGGCCGGCCGCGAAGCCGATGACGACCAGACGGCCGCGCCAGGCCACCGCCCGCAACGCGGCATCGAAGATGTCGCCGCCGAGCGGATCGAGGACGATGTCGGCGCCGCGGCCACTGGTCACGCGATGGACCTGCTCGCGCAGGCTGCTGCGCAGATCGGGCCCTGCCAGATCGATGATCGCATCGGCACCGGCCTCGCGCACCATGTCGCTCTTTTCCGCGCTGGCGACGCCCGCCAGCACTTGCGCGCCCATGGCCTTCGCCAATTGGACCGCGGCAAGGCCCACGCCGCCCGACGCCCCGAGGACAAGCACCGTGTCGCCGGTCCGCAGGCGCGCGCGGTCGCGCAACGCGAACCACGCCGTGTCGTAGACGAGCGACATGGCGGCCGCCGCGACGAAGGAGAGCGAGTCGGGCAGCCTGTAGCAGTGCGTCTCCGGCACAGCGACGAACTCGCCATAGCCGCCATGTTCGGCCATCGTCAGCACGCGATCGCCCGGCTTGAAACCAGTCACGGCCGCGCCCACCGCCGCGACCACGCCGGCCGGCAGCTTGCCGGGTGCGAACGGCCGCTCGGGCAGGAACTGGTAGGTGCCGCCGATCACCAGGAGATCGACGAAGTTCGCCCCCGTCGCCCGCACCGCCACCAGGACCTCGTTGTCCTTCGGCGCCGGCTTCGGGAGTTCCCCCAAGGTTGCGGCTTCGATCGGGCCGAATTCGCGAACCACAACGGCGCGCATCGCTATCCTCTTTTCCTAGCCATTCTCGTCGTCATCGCCGGGCGAGCCGCCATAAGCGGCGAGGGTTGTCCCGCCCATCTCGCTTAGCGACGCACGACATTGCCAAAATAAGCGGGATCACCGGGACACGCCCGGTGATGACGATGGGAGAGGCGTTGCCATTTCCACTTCACCAGAACCTGACCTCGCCTGCCAGCGGACCGGCGCCGGCGTCACCTCGCCGCGCTCGATTCGCTCCATGAGATCGCGTTTGCGCATCTTGCCGCTAGCGGTCGTCGGCATGTGGTCGAGTTCCAGGACATATTCCGGCATATCGTATTTCGACAGGCCGGCGGCTTCGAGATGGGCGAGAAGCCCTTCTGGCTCGAGCCGACCGCCGGCGCGATAGACCACCGCGAGACAGACCTTCTCGCCCAGCCGCGCGTCCCGCACCGGGATCGCCGCCGCGCGCTCGACCGCCGCGTGCCGCATGGCGAGCGCCTCGATGCGCGCCGGGTAGATATTGTGGCCGCCGCGAATGATGAGGTCCTTTTTGCGGCCGGTGACGCGCAAATAGCCGTTGGCGTCCATCCAACCGAGATCGCCGGTCATGAAGTAGCCCTGCGCATTGAACGAATCCTCGGTCGCCTGCTGATCGTCGAAATAGCCGAGCATGAGGCTTGCGCCGCGCCCGCCGATCTCTCCCACCTCGCCTACCTCCGCCTGGACGTCGCGATCGTCGCTGCGCCAGATGCGGATCTCGTAGCCGGCGCAGGCGCGGCCGGAGGTCTCGACGATCAAACGCGGATCGTCGCCGGGAAGCGTGTATTGATGCGAGCAGGCTTCGGTCATGCCGTAGCCGCTCTGCGGTACGACACCTCGTTCGAGCAGGCTCGTCACCAGCTCCGGCGATGCCGCTGCGCCGGAAATCCTGAAACCCTGCAGCCGGCCGAGCCGCTTCAGGTCGCGCCCGGACATCTCCTCCAGCAGATCGTTCGCGTGCGTCGGCACGCCCACCATGAAGGACGTGTTCGTCTCGACCACGCGATCGGCGAGACTTGCGCCCTTCGGCAGGTCGTGCACCACCAGTTCCGCCCCGGCGGCGAGCGCCATCACCATGGCGCCGAAGCCGAGATTGTGGCTGAGCGGGCTCAACGAATAGACAACCGAGCCGGCATCGATGCCCCAGTCGGACGCCATCGCCCGCGCGTTCGCCAGCAGCGTGTTGTCGCTGTGCATGACGCCTTTCGGATCGCCGGTCGTTCCCGACGTGAAGGCGAGATAGACGATTTGGTTCGGGTCCTGCTTCAACGGCTCGGGAATGGCCTGCGCCTCCACGTCCGGAAACAGGCGATGGTCCTCGTTCAGCGGCTCCAGCCGATAGATGTGCCGCAGCGAGGCGACACCGGAAAGCTCGGCGAAGATATCGCGGCGGTCGGCGTCCGCACCGTAGCCGGACTGCGCCACCAGGGCGGCGGCGCGGATGCGTGTAAGAAGTCCAAGAACGTCCGCCACCGTATGATCGCGGTGCAGGGACGGACAGCAGACATACCCGTTGCGCGAGCAGGCGGTGAGCGCCACCGCGCATTCGATGCGGCTCGGCAGCCAGACGGCGACCCGCTGGCCGGGCTTGATGCCGCGCCGCGCCAGATCCGTGGCCAGCCGGTCGGCCGCCGCCACGAACTCGCCATAGCTGACGCGGCGGTAACGATCGCGCACCGCATAGGCGTCGGGCGCCCGGCGCGCATGGGCGGCAACCAGCGCATAGATGGTCTCGTCGCGCCAGAAACCTTCGGCATAGTATTGCCGGATCAGTTCGGAGCTGAGCAGCGTCAGAATCATGGCCATCGCGACGCCAATGGAATTGCGATGCTTTGCCTCGTAACATCAGCACGGCCGGTATGACAAATTCGGCGATTGTGCCGCACCGGGTCTGGAAGCTTCGGAGGAGCGCGTGAGGTTGTTCTGTGTGGTTGTGGCCGGGGTCCTCGGCGCTGCCGGCCTGACGGCCGCCGCTGCCGATTGGCCGACGCGGCCTGTCCGCATCATCGCACCCTCGACGCCCGGCGGGGCCGCCGACATGTTCGGGCGGCTCCTGGCCGACAATCTTTCCGAGATCCTGGGCGAACGATTTTATGTGGATAACCGCCCAGGCGCCGGCGGAATGATCGGCGCCGCCGCGACCGCCCGCGCCGACCCCGACGGCTATACGTTTGTGACCTCCAGCATCGGCTACCACATCATCGCGCCGGCGCTCAGCACCACGCCCATGTTCGATCCGCTGCGCGATTTCACCCACGTCGCCTATCTCGGCGGCCCGCCCAACGTGCTGGTGGTCAATCCCAGCCTCGGCGTCCGCTCGCTCAAAGAGTTGGTCGACCGCGCGCGCAGCGAACCCCTGTCCTACGTGTCGCCGGGGGCGGGGTCGCACGGCAACCTGGTGGCGGAAGCCTTCGCCCAAATGGCCAATATCAAGCTGCTCCACGTCCCCTACAAGGGAGCCTCGCAGGCGCTCATGGACCTCGTCGCCGGCAACGTGAAGGTTGGCACCATGACCTGGACCACGGCGGTCGGGCAGATTCGCGCCGGCCAGGTGATCCCGCTCGCGGTGACGTCGAACACACGTCTGGCGGACTATCCCGATCTGCCGACCTTCAAGGAATCCGGCTACCCGGACCTGGTGACGTTGACCTGGTACGCGCTTTCAGGACCGGCCGGGCTCGCGCCGGACGTGGTGCACAAGCTCAACCGTGCGGTCGCCACCATGCTGGAGCGTCCAGACGTGCGCAAACGGCTCGACCGCGATGCCATCGAGGTCAGCCCCATGACGTCGGAGGAGATCACGCGCTACATGGCGAGCGAGACGGAGAAATGGGCGCCCCTCGCCAAACGCGTGGTGCAGCCATGAGAGCTTGACGAGGCGACGGATGATATCGATGCGGACCGCCTGTGCAGCCCTGCTGCTCGCAATCGCCGGCGCGGGCGCGCCCGTATCCGCGCAAGAGCACCTCAAGCTCGCCATCGGCGCTCGCGGCAATTGGGAAACCGCCGCCTCCGAACTCGGCCAGAATGCCGGCATCTTCAAGCAGCATGGGCTGGTGCTCGATCTCCTCTACACCCAGGGAAGCGGCGAGACGCAGCAGGCCGTGATCTCCGGCAGCGCCGATATCGGCATCGGGCTCGGCACCACCTCGGTCATGGCGGCGTTCGCCCGCGGCGCGCCCCTCAAGGTGATCGGCAATGCCAGCACGGGGTCGAGCGAATTCTGGTACGTGCCGGCCGGCTCTTCCGTTCACAGCATGAAAGATGCCGGCGGCAAGACCATCGCCTATTCGACCGCAGGCTCGTCGAGCCATATCGAGGTGCTTGGTTTCATCAAACATTACGCCGTCGACGCCAAGCCGGTCGCAACCGGCGGCACCGCGGCAACCTTCACTCAGGTCATGAGCGGCCAGATCGACATCGGCTGGTCGTCGCCGCCGTTCGGCATCGAGGCTGCGCGCGACGGCAAGATCCGCATCGTGGCCCGCGGTCGCGACCTTCCCTCCATGCGCGATCAGACCATCCGAGTGATTGCCGCCAATGCCCAGTTCCTGCGCCAGCGCGGCGAGGTCGCCGCCCGGTTCATGCAGGCCTATCGCGCCGCAATCACCTGGATGTACTCCGATCCGGCCGCGCTCAACGCCTATGCGGCGTTTGCCGGCGTTGCGCCGGGCACGGCACAACAGGTGCGCGACGACTTCTATCCACGCGAGGGGCTGGACCCGGACCGCATCTCCGGGCTTGATGCCGTGATGGCCGACGGCGTGAGCTTCAAGTACCTGTCGGCGCCGCTGTCGAAAGAACAGCTCGCGCAGCTCTTCCAGATCGCGCCGGCGAGGAATTAGCCACGCGCGCACTGGTTCGCCGTCAACGTGCCCCACTCAACAATTCTGGGTTCCGGCGG
>JBJMSU010000245.1:0-4926 GCA_045801465.1 Xanthobacteraceae bacterium
CAGCAGGTCCGAGACTTGATCTCGGAAGCGATCTCCGGCTTCTGTTGTGTTCGTTGTCATCATGCCTGGACTCTATCGGGTCTGATCGGATCGGAGTTCGGCGCCAAGTTAGTATCGGAAAGTCGAACTTAGAACCCATTATGGCCAGTTATCGTTGTAAAAGGCAAGACTACACGGAACAGCTCGTAGTACCGACTTGGATGCGATGCTGAGGTCCGCTCTGCGGTTAACGTCGATCGGCGCTGTTCTACCGCGCCTCCAACGCGCCACGTACGCGGGCGACGATCTCCGGCGGCGTCCGGGCGAGCTCGCCGACCAGCGCCTGCACCTCTTCGCCGGTCATCGGATCGATATCGAGCTTGAGCCGTGCGGCGTCGGCGACGAACTGCGGGTCTTTCATCGTGGCATCGAACGCGCGGCGCAGCACCTGCACGCGCTCCGCCGGCACGTCGGGCGGCAAGAAGTACGGGCGGCCGTATTCGGTGCGTGCAAACAGCATCCGCATCGCCTGCGCGTCCGGCTCGCTCTTCGCCAGCTCGAGCATGGTCGGGATATCGCCGAGCTCGGGATAGCGCTTGAGGCCATACTGCCCGATCACCCGGATCTTCTTCTCGGCGATCCAGTGCGGCGTCTGCGCCTTGACCGAGGCCCAGCCGATGCCGCCCATGCCCTCCACCTCGCCGCGCTCGATGGCGTAGTTGATCTGCGGGGTCGATTCGTAGCCGCGCACGATTCTGAACTTCAGTCCGAGCACGTCGTTCACGAGCAGCGGGAAATCCACCATGGTGGTGCCGGGCGTGGTCGCCCCCACCGTCACCTGCTTGTTGGTCAATTCGGCGATGCCGTGCACCGGAACCGCGTGCCAGAGGAACGCCACATAGGGCTCGCGGTTGGTGCTGCCGAGCCAGTTGAGCTTGGTCGCGTCGAAATGCGCCGCGCTGGGCTGCAGCAGCGGTGCGGCCGGAATGCCGTTGATCGGTGCGCCGATCACGGTGCCGTCCTTCGGCCCGATGCTGAAGAGCTGATTGGTCATGACGATGCCGCCGGCCGCCGGCAGGTTCTGCACGACAATCGTCGGATTGCCGGAAATATGCCGGGTCATATGGCGCGCCACGATGCGCGCGAACAGGTCGTAGCCGCCGCCCGCCGCCGAGCCGACCACGATGCGCATCTGCTTGCCGTGAAAGAAGGTCCCCGGCTGATCCTGCGCCTTGACTGGCAGGGAAGAGCAAACCAGGACCGCCCAGCCGAGCGCGAGCAGGGCGGTCCTCGTCCTTGGCCCTCTCGATCCTGGGCCGTCCCACGTCATGCCTGAGACGCCATGCGGGCCGGCAGCACGGCCGCGACGTCGAACAGACGACCCGGACAGGCGCCGCGCTCGGCGCAGCCGAGACGGCGCAGCGCATCCCACAGCACGGCTTGATTGCTGGTGACGACGGCGCGGTCGAGCTCCTGTTCGAGCTCCGCGATGACGGCAAAGGTGGCGATGTTGGCGCAGCTGATGAGGTAGGCGTCGGCGTCCGCCCGCGCGGCCGCGATGGTCCGGTCGCGCCAGAACGGCGCCGGCGCGGCGCAGAACTGGTCGCTGCCGCCGAGATCGAAGCCTGTGGCGGAGAGCACGTCGTAGCCGGCGGTGCGCAGGAAGGCGGTTTCGTGCTCGGTCGTCGCAGCGTCATACGGCGTAATGAGCACGATCCGGCGCGCACCGAGCGCCGCGAAGGCGCGGCGGATCGCGGTAGCGGTCGTGGTTGCCTGCGGCGCTCCGCCGCGCGCGACGGCGTCAAGCGCGCGCTCCTCGCCCTCCAGGCCCGCCTCGGTCGATGCGGCCGTGCAATGGAACGCGATCACGTCGCAGCGGGCATCGGTGAGCGTGCGCGCCGCCTCCTCGATGCGCGGGAGAAGATCCGCGAGGGGCACATGGTGCCGTCCGCTCATGCGCAGCCGCGCCACGTGCGCCTGCACGCCCGCCGGGACGTACCGCACCATCTCCTGCTCGACCATCCGGTTGGAGGAGGGGATGATAAGTCCAAGGCGCGCCGTCATCGACTTTGCCGCTCGTTGTTCTGGCGAATGCCGGCCCGCTCCAGCCGCGGCAGCACCTCGTTGCAGAAGAACGGCAGCTCGTCGATGTAATTGACGAACGAGACGGCGATCCCGGTCAGGCCGGCCTTGCTCAGGTCGATGAGCTGCTGGGCCACGTGGTCGGGATCTCCCACGATGGGCAGGCCGCCCATGCCCTGAGCGTATTGGCTGCGCTTGGTGAGGTACTCCTCCATCGGCACGGTCGCGGGGCTGATGTTCTTCAGCGCCAGGATGCCGTCCACCGCCGACCAGTCGGCGTGCTCGACGATGGAATAGTGGTAGTAGTCTTCCGCCTCCTGTGTGGTCGGCTTGCAGGTGATGACACCGACCGTATAGACGCCGAGCTCGCGGCCCAGTTCCTTCGCCGCGCTCTTGGCCTTCACGACGCGCTGAGCGGTCTCGTCGAGCGAGGTCCGCGAGGCCTGCAGGAAAAATGCGTCGCAGTTGCGAATGGCGAAAGCCTGGCCGGTGGGCGAGGCGCCGGCGTTCATGATCACCGGGCGGGCGCCGCCGCACGGCTTCGGCTTGCCGCGGATTCCTTTCATGTGCAGGTATTTTCCGTCGAAGTCGAAATCCTCGGTCTCCGACCAGATCATCTTGATGACGTCGATCCATTCCTGTGCGTAGTCGTAGCGCTGCTCGTGCTCGCGCTGCTTGACGCCGAACATCTCGAACTCGCCCTCGTTCCACCCGACGACGATGTTGAGCCCGAAGCGTCCTTCGCCGATGTGGTCGGCCGTGACCATCTCCTTGGCGGCGATGACCGGATTGAACAGCGGCGCATGCACCGTCCCGAACACGGTGATGCGGTTGGTGCAGGCCAGCAGGCCCGAGGCCCAGGTGAAGGTTTCCAGCGTCGCGCCTTGATAATCCGTCTCGCCGCCGTAGCCCTTCCAACGGCCGATCGGGAGCAGGAAATCGATTCCCGCCTCGTCCGCCATGCGGGCAAGCTTGCGATTGTCCGGCCAGTTTCCCGACCAGCGCTCCGGGACCTTGGTGACCGCCCGCCCGGACGAGCAATTCGAGCCGAACAGCCCGATCTGCAGTCGGTTGGCGCCATACATGGCCATGCGGTTCTTGAGCGAGGGATCGCGAACCGGCCCGGCATCTCGGCTGACGTCATTCACGGCTGCTGCGCTCCCGGCGACGAGCAGGAGTTATCCATCGGTGATCAGAAGGCGGAGGGCTCCGCGCCCGGGTTCAACACCGTTGCTGATCGCGATCTCCGCACCCCTGTCACGCAGATCATACGGCATTTGACCGGGTTTTTGGAATCGGCCGCAATGCAACTGAAAATTCGCGAGCGCCCACAAATGCCCGCCAACGGCGAATGACCATAGATGCGCCAAGCAGGAGCAGCCGGCACGGCCGTACATCATTCGCCGCCACCAGCACCGAGAAGCCCCGCGAGCGCGGCGACCAGCAGCGTCGCCCGACCGGCGATGGCGATCGGCACCGCGATGGCGTTATAGATCGCGGCGCGGACATGCGAGCCCGGAGAGCCGAGACCCCAAACTCGGGCATGAGCTATTGCATCATCTGTCCGATCTTCTCGGCCACTGCCTGTGGCAACCGCAGCGTCTCACGGACGATTTGATCAATCGCTTCCCCGGCTGCACCATCGACCATCAGGTTTCGTTTCTCGCACGCCGCGAGGAAAGCCGGATCCTTGAGCATGGCTTGAAACGCGCTGCGCAACGCCGCAAGCCTCTCTGGCGGCACGCCCGGCGTGGTGAGAATCGAGCGGCCGATTTCGCCGGTGCTGGCGGCCGCGTGCAGGACCTCGCGGCCTTCGTCGGATTGCGCGAGCTCCGGGAGGGTTGGCACGTCTGAGAGCAGGCGATGCCGCTTGACCGCGGCCTGGTAGAGGATCGTCGCTTCACCCCGGTGCACCCAGCCGGGATGGCTCACCAGAATGCCAGGAAGGCCGTAGGCGCCGACAATATCGACCTCACCTCTTTCCATCGCCAGCAAGATGTCGATCGTGCCGCTATAGCCGCGGATGAGCTTGAACTTCGCTCCGGCATACGTGCTGAGCGCCGTCGGGAACAGAACGGTCGTGGAGCCGCCGCCGGACGCGCCGACATTGTATTGTTTCGCGCGGACGTCTTCGAACGATTTGATGCCGGTCTTTGGCAGCGCAGCACCGGTATCGATGTTGGTCACCACGCGCCCGATATACGGCATTCTCGCGACGTCGAGCTTGGCATTGGCGTTTGTCAGGCTATCGAGCGCCAGCGTCTGGGCGAGGCTGCCGAACACCGTGCCGTCCTTGGGCGCGACGTCGTAGATGTATTTTGCTGCCACGAAGCTCCCCGCCCCGGGCATGTTCTGCGCGATGATGGTCGGATTGCCGGGCAAATGCCGCGGCAGAAACTCGGCCACGAGCCTTCCGTAGATGTCATAGCCCCCGCCCGGGCCGTAGCCGATGAGCATGCGCAATATCTTGCCGCGATAGAAATCGGCGACCGGTTGAGCGTGCGTCGGCACAACCGACAGCACGATTGCCGCAGCAATCCCGACCGCAACGCCACCCGTTCTTGCTTTGCCCATTGCTTTTCCTCGTCGGATCTTTGACGGAATGCTCCCGCTTGCTCGGGCAATCGTCGACCCGATCCAGAGTCGGCTGATGCGCCAGGCGCCGGTCAATTCCCGCGGGTTGCAGAAATGAACAGGTGACCGGCAGCGCGCGCCGCAGTCACTGCCGCCGTCGTCCGACGACCGCTTGATCGTGCGTGGTCGTTCACGTCATCCGGCGGATGCGCGAAGCTTCTGGCATTCAGCCTGGAAGACATTATCGAGGCACCACTCGGCGAGCTCGATACCGGTGGCGAACCAGAGATT
>JBJMSU010000060.1:0-12326 GCA_045801465.1 Xanthobacteraceae bacterium
AACAGCGAGAAGTACGCGACATCGAAGCGCAGCAGCGTGGGAACGAGCCGCCAGTCCGCCTCGGTAATCCGGTTGCCGACGAGGTAGCGCTGGCGTGACAGCCGCGCCTCGAGCTCATCGAGGGTGGCAAAGAGCGCGTCGAACGCGGCCTCGTAGGCGGCCTGCGACTTCGCGAAGCCGCAGCGGTATACGCCGTTGTTGACGTTGGCGTAGATCGTTTCGTTGAGGCGGTCGATCTCGGGGCGTAGCGCGGCGGGAAAGAAAACCGTGTCATCGCCGGCGATGCCGCGGAACTCACTGTTGAGCATGCGGATGATCTCGGACGATTCGTTGTTGACGATCCGCCGCGTCTTGGTGTCCCACAGCGTCGGCACCGTCACCTTGCCGGTGTAGTGCGGGTCGGTCGCCGTATAGGCCTCGTGCAGGTAGTGGAAGCCGTTGACGGTGTCCGGCGTGCACTCGGGAAACGCCGGGTTGTTCTCGAACGTCCAGCCCTGCTCGCGCATCCCGGGGATCGCGTACGCGACCGTGATCACGCGATCGAGCTTCTTGATCGCGCGATAGATCAGCGTGCGGTGCGCCCACGGGCAGTTATAGGCGACATAGAGGTGATAGCGCCCCGCCTCGGCCTTGTAGCCCGACGACCCGTCGGCCGTGATGCGGTCGCGAAAGCGGCTGTCGACGCGCTTGAACTCGCCGTCCTTCGGGTACTCGACCGGAAGCTCCTCGTCGCGCCACTCACCATTGATCAGCACACCCATGGCTTAATCCTTTCACCCGGCCCACAACGAGCTGAATTGGCCGGCGACGACCTCCTCATAGGGGACATCATCCTTGAGAATACCAAGTTCACGCGCGAACTGGTTCATGCCGGCGACAAATGTTCGTGAGATCGAGGCGTCGTAGAAGGGCAGGTCGCGGCGGATCAATTCGGCGATCAGCTCGGCTTCGGTCGGCGGAAACAGCTTGCGCCCGACCTGCGTGGCGAGGGTCACGTCTTTCTTCAGCGCCGCCTGCGTGGCGACGATCGCCCGCACGGCGGCGGCAGCCGCTTCGGGCGAGCTCTCGATCAGCCGCTGCGTCGCGGCGATGGCGGCACAAGTGTAATTGAAGCAGCCTTTCGGTCCGTCGCCGCGGCGCACGTCCAGCACCACCGTGCCGACGCCGCGCCGGACCGCCACCTCGGCGCCCATGCCGTTCGCCCAGAAGCCGTCGATCTGGCGTGCCTCAAGCGCGCGTGCGGCGGTGACGCCGAAATTGACCCCGGCGCCGGCCGCCCCCGGAACCGGGGCGATTTTGACCCCGTCGCGCGTAAGATCGATGCCGGCTTCGACCAGCAGCCGGCGCAAGCCCATTTCCACCCATGGCGCGGCGCCGATGCTGCGTCCCTTCACGCTCGCGATGTCGCCGCGCCGCGCTTCAAGATCGGCGTGCATGACCAGGAACCAGTACATGCCTTGCGCCTGGGCGCAGAGGAGCTTGACGCCTCGCCACTCGGGAAAGGCCGAGAGCGCCGAATGCGCCGAGCCGCCGACGAAATCGACGGCACCGTCGCGCAGCGCCGCATAGGCCTTGTCGACCGGAAAGATCAGTTCGAGGGTGACGTCGAGCCCCTCGCGCTTGAAGCAGCCAAGCTCGACCGCCGCGACCGCCGGAAAATAGGAGTTCGAAATGATGTC
Source organism: Xanthobacteraceae bacterium (assembly GCA_045801465.1). Classification (GTDB taxonomy): domain Bacteria; phylum Pseudomonadota; class Alphaproteobacteria; order Rhizobiales; family Xanthobacteraceae; genus DATFWC01. The sequence goes on from JBJMSU010000060.1 coordinate 1,680, forward strand.
GGGCACGGCCAGCTTCACGATGGAGTCCCCATGACCTCTCGCGTCGTCATGGCCGGGCTTGTCCCGGCCATCTCGCTCAGGATGGCACCGCCTTGCGATCCTAAGCGGGATGCCCGGCACAAGGCCGGGCATGACGGGTGGAAAATCCTCAACGAGACTTCGCCGGCCCGAGCGCGTCTTCGATCCACGCCGCCATCGCGAATGTGCCGGCGTCGCCGTGCTCGAAGCCCATCACCTGGAAGCCGAGCGGCAGCCCGTCGACACGGAACAGCGGCAGCGAAATGGCGGGCGTGCCGAGCAGCGATGCCGGGACCGCGAACGAAGCGTCGCCGGTCCAGCCTAACCCGCGCGGCGCCGGCCCGGGCGCCGCGAGCGTGATGCAGGCATCGCAGACGGTGGCGAGCTCAGCCCAGACCTGACGGATGCTGGCGCGTTCGGTCAGCAGGCCACGATAGTCGTCGAGGGTCATTGCCTCGGCCTTGGCGAGACGCTCGAGGGCGAGCCGGCTCAATTTGCCGGCATCGCGCGCCCGGTACGTGTTGAGCGGCCAGCGCCCTTCCCAGTCATTGATGCGGTTGGAGATGGAGGTTGCCTGATCGAGCGCGGCCTCGACGGCCGCAACTTTCGGCTCGTCATGGCGCGTGCGCACATCGATCCCGAGCGCCTTGAGGCGTGCGACCGCCTCTTCGATCGCCTGCTTGGCTGCCGCCTCGGCAACGCTCCAGCCTGCAGTTTCGAGCAACGCCAGCCGCTGCGGCTGCTTGGCCGCTGGGGCCCGGTCGGGCCCGAACAGCCCCGGATAGCCGGGGTCGCCGCCGGCGCGCACGGCGATCTCGTTCGCCACCTGCCAGGCGTCCTCCAGGTTTGCCGCCAAGACGCCGGTGCAGCTCTGGCTCAGACCGTCATGACTGCCGCCGCGGTTGAGCGCCCCGAGGGTGGGCTTGAAGCCGAAGCAGCCGCAGAAGCTCGCCGGCCTGATGGTCGAGCCAATCACCTGGGTGCCGAGGGCGGCGCTCACCATGCCGGTCACCACCGCTGCCGCCGAGCCGCTGCTCGAGCCGCCGGGCGTACGTTCGACGTCCCAGGGATTGCGCGTGCCGCGCGGCTCGCGCGCCGCGAACTCGGTGGTCACGGTCTTGCCGAGGATCACGGCGCCGGCCTCACGCAGCGCCGCAACGCTTGCGGCGTCGCGATCGGAGCGCCACCCGGCGTAGAGGGGCGAGCCGTTCTCGGTCGGCATGTCGATCGTTTCGATGATGTCCTTGATGCCGAGCGGCATGCCGTCGAGGGGCGAGAGCGGCCGGCCTTCGCGCCAGCGCCGGCTCGACGCATCCGCGGCCGCGCGCGCGCCGTCGATGTTGAGGTTGACGAACGCGTCGATCCGCGGCTCCCAATGATCGAGCGCCGCCAGGCAGCGCTCGAGGAAATCGCGCGGCGTATCGCTGCCGGCGGCGAATTGCGGCTGTACCGCCAGGAAGGGGCGCAGCGCGGGGAGTTCGTCGAGCTCAAGTGCCGGCGCCGCGCTGCTGTCTTGTGCCTTCGCCATGATCATTACTTGCCCTCGTCAATCCAGAGCTTCGTCACAACTTCATCCCTCCCCCGAAGGGGAGGGTGGTCGGCCGAAGGCCAACCGGGTGGGGGAAAAGCGAGCGCTGCGCATCATCGTGCAACGAGTGAATAGATCGCAGACCCCACCCGGCCTCGCTTCGCTCGGCCACCCTCCCCTTTCAGGGGAGGGATAGAGCAAGCGGCGCCACCCGTAATCTCTCACCACTCAGCGTTTAAGGCGGTGAGACGAAAATCGATTATACGGCGGAGTTGCGCTGTCCACAGGCTTTCTTTCGCCCGCCTTGAAGTACCCGCATGTCAGGCGCGATTCTTGCCCCCGATTCGCGTGCCGAGAAGGCATGGCGAAGCGGGCGGATTGCATGCGCTTCCACGCGGACTTGCACGTCCATTCCAAATATTCCCGCGCCACCAGCCGGGACCTCGATCTCGAGCACCTCGCCTATTGGGCGTGCCGCAAGGGCATCGGCGTGGTGGCGACCGGCGACTTCACCCATCCGGCCTGGTCGGCCGAGCTCAAGGCCAAGCTCGTCCCCGCCGAGCCGGGGCTGTTTCGGCTGCACAGCGAGATCGAGCGGGCCATCGCCGACAAGCTCCCGGCCGCCTGCCGCACGCCCGTGCGCTTCATGCTCGAGGTGGAGATCTCCACCATCTACAAAAAGGGCGATCGGACACGCAAGATCCATCACCTGATCTATGCGCCGGATTTCGCCGCCGTCGACCGCATCTCGGCGCGTCTGGCGCGCATCGGCAATATCGCCTCCGACGGCCGGCCGATCCTCGGCCTCGATTCGCGCGATCTTCTGGAGATCACACTGGACGCGAGCCCGGACGCCTATCTCGTCCCGGCGCACATCTGGACGCCGTGGTTCGCGGCGCTCGGCTCGCAGTCGGGCTTCGATTCCATCACGGAATGCTACGGCGATCTCGCCGAGCACATCTTCGCGGTGGAAACCGGTCTGTCGTCCGATCCGCCGATGAACTGGCGGCTGTCGATGCTCGACCGTTACCGGCTGACCTCGAACTCCGACGCCCATTCGCCCGGCAAGCTCGGCCGCGAGGCCACGACCTTCGATTGCGACCTCGACTACTTCGCGATCCGGCGCGCGCTGGAAACCGGCCGCGGCTATGTCGGCACCGTCGAGTTCTTCCCCGACGAAGGCAAGTATCATCTCGACGGCCACCGCAAGTGCGGCGTGCGGCTCACGCCGACCGAGACGCTGAAGCATGGGGGACGTTGCCCGGTGTGCGGAGCACCGGTCACGATCGGGGTCGAGAACCGGGTCGAAGCGCTCGCCGACCGCAGCGAAGCCGACGTGGTGCCGCCGGCGACTGCCGGCGAGGTGTCCAGTCTGGTGCCGCTGCCGGAGATCTTGTCGGAAATCACCGCCAGCGGTCCGGCGACCAAGACCGTCGAGCAGAACTACAACCGCGCGATCGCCACCCTCGGCCCCGAGCTCGCCATCCTCCAGTCGGTTCCGGTCGAAGACATCAGCCGTGCCGGCTCGTCGCTCTTGGCCGAAGCCATTGCGCGGCTGCGCGCCGGTTCGGTGATCCGCGAGCCGGGCTACGACGGCGAGTATGGCGTGATCCGCCTGTTCGCCGACGGAGAACTCAAGTGCCTGACCACCGGCGGCCTGCTGTTCGACGCGCCCGCCGCTCCGCGCAACAGGAATGTGTCGTTCCGGACGCCGCGCAGCGGCGATCCGGAATCCATGCCCCCAGCGCCCGATGTCACCGAACGGAAGGGGGATATCGGTCCGCGGGCGACGCGTGCAATCGAAATGACCGAGCCGAACTTTTTTCTGCAGCCACGGCCTGTGGCCGAGCTTGCCCTCGCACCTGGCATTCTTGCCGCGCTCGATGAGGACCAGCGCGCCGCCGCCGGGATCGTGCACGGCGCGGTCTTGATCATGGCCGGCCCGGGCTCCGGCAAGACGCGAACCCTCACTCACCGGATCGCCCATCTCGTCGCGGAGCATGGCGTCCCGGCGGCGCAGTGTCTGGCCGTGACGTTTACGCGGCGCGCTGCCGCCGAGATGCGGGAGCGGCTGGCAGGCCTCATTGCCGATGGCGCGGACCAGGTGGCGATCCACACATTCCATTCGCTCGGCCTGATGATTCTGCGCGAGCACCCGGACGCCGCCGGGCTGCAGCGCGGCTTTCGCATTGCGCAAGAAGGCGAACGCGTTGCGGCGCTCGCCGCGACGCTTGGCACGACCGAGGTCAGGGCGCTGCGCCTTATGCGCGCCATCTCCAAGGCCAAGCGGGCCAACACGCCGCCGGGCGGCGAGCTCGGCGCAGCGATCGCCGCCTATGCCGAGGCGCTCAGGCTCCGCAACTGGATCGACTTCGACGACCTGATCGCCCTTGCGGTCCGCGCTTTGGAGAACCAGGTTGCGCCGCTCTATCGCGAGCGCTTCGGCTTCGTGTCGGTCGATGAGTTCCAGGATCTCGACGATCAGCAATATCGACTGCTCGGCCTGATCGCCCCGCCGCGTGCCAATCTCTGCGTCATCGGCGACGCCAATCAGGCGATCTATGGCTTCCGCGGCGCCGATTCTTCGTGCTTCGAGCGGTTCAAGCGCGAGTACGCGCCTGCGGTCGTGAGTTTGCGGCGCAACTATCGCTCGACCGGCACCATCGTGACGGCTTCCGCGCAGGTGATTGCCGGCGGCCAAGACGAGCCGATCGCCGCGATCGTGCGCGAGATGCAGGAGCGCATTGCCGTCCATGTGGCGCCCACCGAGCGGGCCGAAGCTGAGTTCGTCATCCAATCTCTCGAAGGATTGATCGGCGGGCACACGTTCTTTTCCATCGACTCTGGCCGCGCCACGGGTGCGGCCAAGAACCTGTCGTTTGCCGACGTCGCGGTGCTGTACCGGACCGAGGCGCAGTCGGCGCCGCTGTGCGAAGCCTTCTGCCGCTCCGGCATTCCGTTCAAGACGAGCTCGCATGCGGGGCTCGCCGCCGATCCGGCAGTGGCCACGCTGCTGCGGCATCTCGACGAGCCGACCTTGCAGCCGCTGGCGGATCAGCTGCGCGTCGCAGCCGAGCGCGCGGAGCACGCCGACGAAGGTATCGATGGCGTCGCGCTGAAGACCGCGCTGCAGCGCCTGCTGGCCATCGCGGCGGCGTATGGGGCGGACCGCAGAGGTTTCCTCGACGCCGTTGCGCTGGCGAGCCAGGCCGATGTCTTCGACCGCAATGCCGACCGCGTGTCGCTGCTGACGCTGCACGCCGCCAAGGGTCTCGAATTTTCCGCGGTGTTCATCGTCGCCCTGGAAGACGGCGTGTTGCCGCTCCATTGGGGCGAGCCCGACGAGGCCACGATCGCGGAGGAGCGCCGCCTGTTCTACGTCGGGATGACGCGCGCCAAGGATCGCCTGATCCTGAGCCGCGCGCTTTCGCGGCACTGGCGCGGGCGCGTCCGGCAGCTCGGCCCGTCTCCGTTCCTCAGCCGCATCGAGGACGAGCTGGTGAAGCACCAGCGCTCGGGGGGCTTACGCCGCAGGCCGGAGGATCGGCAGCTGAAGCTGTTGTGAGCGTACGAGCAATGTTACGCTCATCGCTCGTCATCACCGGGCCGCCGCGAAGCGGCGAGTCCCGGTGATCCCGCTCAGGTTGGCGACGCTGTGCCCAACTGAGCGAGATTGCCGGGACAACCCTCGCCGCTGTGGCGGCTCGCCCGGCAATGACGACGCTGGTTTGTACAGACTGTACTAACTTCCGATCTTCTCCTCCTTGCCGAACCCGTACAGCTCGGCCGGGTTGTCGACGAGGATGCGCGTGCGTGCGGTGGCATCCGGCATCCACCGCTCGATGAGATCGCAGAGATCGCCGTCGTTCGGCATGCGGCCTTTCAACATCACGTGCGGCCAATCGGTGCCCCACAGCATCCGCTCGGGCGCCGCTTTGGCGAGCGTCTGCGCCAGCGCGTCAACCTCGTCATACGGCAGCGGGCGGGCCGAGACGCGATAGGGGCCGGTGAGCTTGATCCAGCACCGGCCGCCGTCGAGGAGCCGCATAAGGTCGGCGAACGCGGGACTTTCCATGAAGGCGCGAACGCCGTCGCGCGGGTAGCCCATATGGCCGATCACGATCGGGACGGGCAAGTCAGCGAGCGTCGCCGCAAAGCCTTCCGCGTGGTCGAGATTGATCAGAAGCTCGATGTGCCAGCCGAACGGCGCGACGCGCCGCGCGAGTGCGCGCAGCACGTCGGCCGGCACGACGTTGCGCGCCTCGCGCCGGTCCACCACGTTGAAGCGCAGGCCGCGCACGCCGGCCTGGTTGAGGCTTTCCAGTTCGCCTGCCGCGATGTCGTCCTGCACCACGGCGACGGCGCGCAAGCCCGGACCGGCACCGGCGAGCGCTGACAGCATGGCGGCATTGTCGGTGCCATAGACGCTCGGCTGCACCAGCACGGCGCGTTCGACGCCGAGCGTGCGGAGCAGCGCGCAATAATCCGCCCACGTCGAGTCCGGCGGCGTGTAGATGCGCTCGGCCGCGTACGGAAACTGGGCCGCAGGTCCGAAAATGTGCGCATGGGTGTCGCAGGCGCCGCGCGGGAACGGAATGCGCGGCAGATGCGGCGTCCGATCGGGCGCCGCACATAGCGGGGCATAGTCCGGCACGTCCTGCATCGGCCGCCGTCACTCCAGCTTGGCGCCGGAGGCCTTGACGATGGCGGCCCATTTGGGAATTTCGGATTTGACATAGGCGCGCAATTCCTCCGGCGTGTTGCCGACCACGTCGACGCCGAGATCGGTCAACGCCTTGCGCGTGTCCGCATCGTTCAGGGTCGCGGCGATCGCGCCATGCAGCGTTGCGATCACCTCCTTGGGTGTGCCGGCCGGCGCAACGAGCGCGTGCCACGTCGTCGCCTCGAAGCCGGGGAACCCCTGCTCGGCAATGGTCGGCACGTCGGGCAATGCCGCCGTCCGTTTCAGCGTGGTGATCGCGATCGCCCGGATGGCCCCGCTCTCGATGTGCGGAAGCAACGGCGGCGGCGGATTGAACGCCATCGGAACGTGTCCGGCGATCACGTTCTGCAACGCCGGTCCGGTGCCGCGGAACGGGACATGCGTCATGTCGATCTTGGCCTCGATCTTGAGGAGCTCGCCGGCGAGATGGGCCGGCGTGCCGTTGCCGCCGGAACCGAACGAGAGCTTGCCGGGGTTTGCTTTCGCGTGTGCGATCAGCTCGGCGAGCGACTTCGCCGGCACCGACGGGTGGGTGTAGAGGACGTTGGTCTGCGTGCCGATCAGGGTGATCGGCTCGAAATCTTTTTCCGGATCGTAGCCGAGGTTCTTGTAGAGGCTGACGTTGATCGCCAGCAGGCTGCCGGTGGCAAGCAGCAGGGTGTAGCCGTCCGGGTTTGCGCGGGCGACCGCGTTGCCGGCGATGCTGCCGCCGGCGCCGGGGCGGTTTTCGATCACGAACGGTTGCTTGAGCACCTCTTCCATCTTCCTGGTGAGAATGCGCGCCAGCACGTCACTCGGTCCGCCGGGGGCAAATCCGATGATCAGCGTGATCGGCTTGGTGGGATAATCGGCTGCCTGCGCAGGCGGGATCGCGCAGCACACCGCGGCGATCGCTGCCCGCGCCACCATCGTCATCCCGAACATCGCGCTCCTCCCTTATGGTTCGTTGGTTCCGGTCGATCGCCGGATCGTAGGGCGGTTAGCCGAAGGCGTAACCCGCCGATCACAACGGAATGGCGGATTACGCTGACGCTAATCCGCCCTACCTTATCACTCCAGCTGGGCGCCGGAGGCTTTGATGACGGCAGTCCATTTGGGGATTTCCGCCTTGATATAGGCGTCGAATTCCTTCGGCGTGCTGCCGACGATATCGACGCCGAGATCCATCAATGATTTCTTCACCGCAGCATCGTTCAACGCCGTCGCGACCGCGAAATGCAGCGTGCCGATCACCTCGTTGGAAGTTCCCGCCGGCGCGACGAGGCCGTGCCACGTCGTCGCGTCGAAGCCGGAAATTCCCTCTTCGGCAACGGTCGGGATATCGGGGAGCACCGCGGTGCGCTTGGGCGTCGTGACGGCGAGCGGACGCACCTTTCCGTCCTTGATCAATCCGACCACCGAGGCGGCGGTCGCGAACATCATCTGCACGTGGCCGGCGACCACGTCATGCAGGGCCGGCGCGGCGCCCTTGTAGGCGACGTGCACGATGTCGACCTTGGCCTCGGTCCGAAACAGCTCGCCGGCGAGATGCGCGGCCGCGCCATGGCCGGAGGAGGCGAAGTTCAACTGCCCCGGCTTCGCCTTGGCGAGCGCGATCAGCTCGGCCATGGAATGGGCCGGCACCGACGGATTGACCACCAGGATATTGGCCTGCGTGCCGATCAGGCTGATGGGCAGGAAATCGCGTTCGGGATCGTAGTTGATCTTCTTGTACAGGCTCGCATTGGTGGCGAGAATGCTGTTGTTGCCCATGAGCAGCGTGTAGCCGTCGGGCGCCGCGTTGGCGACCGCCTCGGCGGCGATGTTTCCCCCCGCGCCGGGGCGGTTATCGATCACGAACGGCTGGCCCAACAGCTCGTGCATGCGCCGCCCGAGGATGCGCGCGATCACGTCGCTCGGGCCGCCGGGCGTAAACGCGACGATCAGGCTGACCGGCCGAATGGGATACTGCGCCGCGCCGGCGCCAGAGGTGATGATGAGCGAAAGCACGAGGCTGGCGAAAACAAAAACGATCCTTTGATACACGCGAAGTCCTCTCGTGATTATCCCAATGCTCTCAGGTATCGGATCGGCTTGCCCGGTGCGATCGCCTGCGCGGCCGCAACGATGGCGTTCGCATCGATGCCGTAATGGCGGTAGAGGTCGGGAATGGAGCCGGTCTGGCCGAAATGCTCGACGCCGAGTGAACGAACGGCATGGCCGCGGACGGCGCCGAGCCATGTCAGCGTGGCCGGGTGGGCGTCGAGCACCGTCACCATGCCGCAGTGCGCCGGCACCTCGTCGAGCAGCCGCTCGACATGCGAGCGCGTATGCACGAGGCCGCGCTCGCGCGCGCGCTGCGCCGCGCCCCACCCGGCGTTAAGCCGGTCGGCCGAGGTGACGGCGAGCAGCCCGACGTCGCGCCGGTCTTCCGCCATCAGGCCGACAGCCTGAATGGTTTCCGGCGCGACCGCGCCCGTATAGGCCACCACCACCTGGCAATTGGGCCCGGGCTTTCGCATCCAGTAGCCGCCGTCGATGATGGCCTGGCGGAGCTCCGGCGACATCGCGCGGCGGGGCTGCTCGATCGGCCGCGTGGAGAGGCGCAGGTACACCGAGCCCCCGGTCTCCTCGCGCAGCCAATCGCTCACCGGTGCGTCCGTCTCGGCATTTCGCTGGATATAGGCGAACGCGAAGGCGAGGATCACGGCGAGCTCGTCGACGAATGCCGGCTCGAACGCGGCAAGTCCGTCCTGCGCCAAGCCGATCAAAGGCTGCGCGATCGACTGGTGGGCACCGCCTTCAGGCGCCAGCGTGATGCCGGACGGCGTCGCCACCAGGATGAAGCGGGCATCCTGGTAGCAGGCATAGTTCAGGGCATCGAGGCCGCGCGCGATGAACGGGTCGTACAACGTGCCGATCGGCAACAGGCGTTCGCCGTTGATGGCGTGCGAGAGCCCGAGCGCGGAGAGCAGGGTGAACAGATTGTTCTCGGCGATGCCGAGCTCGATGTGCTGGCCCTTGGGCGAGAACTCCCAGGTGAACGTCGACGGGATGTGCTCGCTCTTGAACGTGTCCGCCACCGCCTCCTTGGCGAACAGCGAGCGCCGGTTGACCCAGGCGCCGAGATTGGTCGAGACGGTGACGTCCGGCGAGGTCGTCACGATGCGCCGGGCGAGCTCCGAGTCCTGGCGGGCGATCTCGTTGAGAATCGCGCCGAACCCGGCCTGGGTCGAGTTCGTCGGTTGGCTCGGCACCGGCAGCTCGGCCGGCACCGCAATGGATGGCGCCGGGTTGGCGGCGCCGCGCCGTGCGAACGGCACGCGGTCGAGAAACGCTTGGATCCGTTCGGGCGGTACGGCCAAGCCCTCGAAGCGGTCCCATTCGTGGCCGGGACGGATCCGCATGGCGCTGCGGAACGTCTCCATCTGCGCCGGCGTCATCAGGCCGGCGTGGTTGTCCTTGTGGCCGGCGAAGGGCAACCCGAATCCCTTGATGGTGTAGCAGATGAAGCAGATCGGCCGGTCGTGATCGACCTTGCCGAACGCTTCGATCAGCGAGGGCAGGTCGTGGCCGGCGAGGTTGGTCATCAGCGCGCCGAGCTCGTCGTCCGACCGCTTCTCGATCAGCCGCGTGACCGCTCCCTGATCGCCGATCTCGTCGTTGAGGCGCTTGCGCCAGGCGGCGCCGCCCTGGAACACGAGGGCCGAGTAGAGCTGGTTCGGGCAGTTGTCGATCCAGGCGCGCAGGCGTTCGCCGCCTTCTTCGCGGAATGCCTGCTGCAGGAGCGAGCCGTATTTGAGAATGACCACGTCCCAGCCGAAGGCGCGGAACAGCGCCTCGTAGCGCGCCCACAAGCCTTCGCGGACGACCGCGTCGAGGCTCTGGCGGTTGTAGTCGATGATCCACCAGAGATTGCGGACATCGTGCTTCCAGCCTTCGAGCAGCGCCTCGAAGATATTGCCTTCATCGAGCTCGGCGTCGCCGGCGAGCGCGACCATCCGGCCGGGCGGGTTATCGGTCGGCATCAGTTTCTTCAGCCGGAGATAATCCTGCGCGATCGAAGCGAACAACGTTATGCCGACCCCGAGCCCGACGGACCCGGTCGAAAAGTCGACGGTTTCGCCATCCTTAGTCCGGGACGGATAGGATTGTGCGCCGCCAAATGCGCGGAAGCGCTCCAGTTTCGCGCGCGTCTGGTGCCCCAGCAGGTACTGGATCGCGTGGAAGACCGGCGAGGCGTGAGGCTTGACTGCGACCCGGTCTTGCGGGCGCAGCACGTCGAAATAGAGCGCCGTCATAAGGGTCGCGACGGAGGCGCTCGAGGCTTGATGGCCGCCGACCTTCAGCCCGTCGCGATTCGGGCGGAGGTGGTTGGCGTTGTGAATCATCCAGGTCG
>JBJMSU010000157.1:0-7804 GCA_045801465.1 Xanthobacteraceae bacterium
GGCGAGAGACTCAGGATTGGCCGGGAGAGCGCGCGGAAGCCGCCTGATCTTGACGGCGTCTCTATCGACGACCCTTTACCATCAGCGCCGCGGCGGCCGCTTCATCGTGAAGGCATCGGGGGCGATGCCGTTCTCGACCTCGCGCCACGTGACCGGCGCCGCTACGGGAAATTCCGGCCGCGCGCGCGGCGAATAGGCGCCGATCGCCGTCGTGCCGCGGCCGTTGCGGAGATAGTCGATGTAGATCCGCCCGGTGCGCCGCGCCGGCGCCGACGAGGTCGTGTACTTGTCGGGCGCCATCGCCTCGAGCCGCTGCGCCATGCGCCGGCAGTAGACACGCGCCTGGTCATGACTGAATTTCGGCTGGATCGGCACCATCAAATGCAGGCCCTTGCCGCCGGTCAGCTTCGGCCAACCGTTGTAGCCCTCGGCTTCAAGCAAGGCGCGCAACTTCAGCGCCGTCTCGATGACGAACTCCCATTCCACGCCGGGCCCGGGATCGAGATCGAACACCAGCCGGTCGGGGTGCTCGATGTCGTCGATCGTCGCGGCCCACGGATGCAGCTCGACCGCGTCCAGTTCGATGAGACCGAGCAGGCCGGCGACATCATCGACCCACACGCGCACGCCTTCGCCGCCCTCCCGCTTTTCGATGTGCAGTTGGTGCACGCTCTGCGGGATCGGCGGCAAGCGGCCCTTGTGATAGAACGTGGTGCCGCGGGTATGGCGCACCAGTTTCAACGGGCGCCGACCGAGATAGCAAAGCGCGCGCGTTGCCACCTTGCGCCAGTAGGCGGCAAGCTCCTCCTTCGAGGGCACGACCGCATCGGGAAGAAGCTGAAGAATGTTTTCCCGCGGCACCCCGCCGCGGTGGCGTGAGCTCTCGGCGTGCGCGGGAGGACGGATCGACGGCGCGCGCACCGCCGGCAACGCGAGATCTTCGCGCAAACCCTTGAACACGGCTTCCCGCAGCAAACCATCGTCGGTGATCCCGCCATACTCGATCTCGGCATCCACCACCGGGTCGACCCACGTGGCCTTCGGCTTCTTGACGGGTTCCGACAGCGGGCTCTTTCTGACGATGAGCGGATCGAGCCTTTCGCGCACGTCGCGGGCAATCGTCTCGGTGTAGCCGCTGCGGGCCTTGCCGGCGTAGAGCAGCCTGTCTCCCTCGCGGCGGCCGAGATAGAGCGAGGCAATCTTGCGCGGCTTGGCGCCGAGCTTCTCGACGAAGGCCACGATGGGGAATGTGTCGCTCTTGGTGCACTTGAGCTTGATCCAGCTCTCCTGCCGCGCGGAGCGGTACGGCGCGTCGCGGCGCTTGGCGAGCACTCCTTCGAGTCCCATCTTGCAGGCATGGCGAAAGATCTGCTCGCCATCGCCCTCCAGATAATCGACATAGACGATCTGCTCCGGCGCACCAGCCAGCAACGTCTGCAGCAGCCGCTTGCGCTCGACGTAAGCAACGTTGCGCAGGTCGAAGCCATCGAGATAGAGCAGGTCGAAGGCGTGGTAGACGAGCCGCCCGGTTTTCCACTTGCCGAGCTCGCGGCGGAGCGCCTGAAAATCCGGCAGGCCCGTCTCGCCATAGACCACCGCTTCGCCGTCGATGATCGCCGTGCGTGCTTGGAGCCGCGCGGCGGCTTGCGCGATGCTGGCGAACTGTCGTGTCCAGTTGAAGCCGGTGCGTGAGTAGATCGTGATCTTGCCTTCGTTCAGATGCGCCTGCGCGCGGTAGCCATCGACCTTGATTTCGTAGAGCCAGTCGTCGCCGGGCAGAGCTTGGTCGCGCAGTGTCGGGTCGCACGGCGCGATGAAGCCGGGCAGCGGCGCGCGGCGTGCGCCGGGAACGGAGGCAACCGACAGACCACGGACGCGGCGGCGCAACGCGACGGCACACATGCGGACTCAATGAGCCGACAGCGCGCCGGTTCCGCTTACTCATGCCGAGCGTGAGCGATTCAATGTCTGCGGTGTCTCATCGGAAAACTCAACTGCTCTTCGTATCCAACCGCTTCTCTGCCGTCACCACGATCACGTGCAGGCGGCGCGGGCCGTGGGCGCCGAGGATCAGCGTCTGCTCGATGTCGGCGGAGCGCGACGGGCCGGTGACCCAGTTGACCGCGCGCGGCATCGTGCCCGGCTCGTAAGCCTCGCGCAGGCGCCCCCACAGTGCCTCGTAGTCGCCGGCAACGTCGCTGGCATCGACCACGACGATGTGCGTGTCGGGCAGGAAGTTGAGCGTGGTCGGATTGTCGGCGCCCGAGACCAGCATGAGCGTGCCGGTCTCGGCGGCGGCGCCGAAGGCATGCGACACCGCGGCGAGATCGTTGCCGTCGGAGGCGCCGGTGACAACGCTCAGCGTGCGCTCGCGCTCCCACGGCACCGCGTCGAGGCGCGGATCGCCACCGCGGCGCACCGCCGGCGGCAGGTTGTGCCGGCGCAGCAAGGCTGCGACCGCAGCCGGCACGTCGCCGATATCGGCAACCTCCTCGACCGTGCCAGCCGCCAGTTCCATCATGCTGCGGAACAGATCGCGCCGCTCTTTGGGCCCGAGCTGTCCGCGCGCCGGCACGATGCCGGCGGGATGCCGCGTGAGCCGATCGGTCACCGCGGCGCGGCGCGGTGCCTCGCGCCCGCTGACGCCGAGCGAGCGGCGGATCGAGGAGAGAACCGTGTCGCGCGCGCTCATCCCTGTGCCCGGCGCCGCCACTGCGCCTGAAAGGTTTTTCCCTCGGGCGCCGGAAAGTCGCGATGGCGCGTCCAGCCGCGGGCGAGCGGGAGAAAGCCGAAGCGGCCGCGCGTGCGGCCGGCGATGTGCAGGAGCCACGCCGCGGCTCTCGTGGCGAATCCGTAGAGACGCGGCCGCCTGGCGAAGAACGCCCACAGCGCCAGCCCGCTGCGCACGGTGGCGGGGGCGAGATGCCGCTCGAATTCGCGCTCGCGCCACGCCCGCATCATGCGCGGCAGCGGGATGCGCACCGGGCACACCTCCTCGCAGCGGCCGCAGAAGGTCGAGGCGTTGGGCAGATGCCCGGCCTGCTCGATGCCGATGAGGCTCGGGGTGAGCACTGCGCCCATGGGGCCGGGATAGACCGAGCCATAGGCGTGGCCGCCGACCGCCTGATAGACCGGGCAATGGTTCATGCAGGCGCCGCAGCGGATGCAGCGCAGCATGTCCTGAAAGGCGCCGCCGAGCATGGCGGAGCGGCCGTTGTCGAGGAGCACGACGTGGTACTCGGCCGGCCCGTCGGGATCGCCGGGGCGGCGCGGGCCGGTGGAGAACGTGGTGTAGACCGAGATTTCCTGCCCGGTCGCCGAGCGCGCCAGCACGCGCAGGATCTGCGCGGCGTCCTCCAGCGTCGGCACCAGCTTCTCGATGGTCGCCAGCACGATATGGACCTTGGGCAAGGTCTGGGTGAGATCGCCGTTGCCCTCGTTGGTGACGATGACGGACGTGCCGGTCTCGGCCACCAGGAGGTTGGCGCCGGTGATGCCAACGTCGGCGGCGAGAAACCGCCGGCGCAGCACGTTGCGCGCTTCGGTAAGCAGCGTGGTCGGCTCGATCAGGCTGCGCTCGGGCGCAAGATCGGTATGGACGCGGCGAAAGTCGGCCTCGATCTGGTCCTTGGTCAGGTGCACGGCCGGCGCGATGATGTGCGAGGGCATCTCGCCGCGGATCTGGATGAGATACTCGCCGAGGTCGGTTTCGATCGGCTGGATGCCGTTCTGCTCGAGAAACGGATTGAGGCCGATTTCCTCCGACACCATGGACTTGCCCTTGGTGACGGTCCTGGCGCCGTTGCGGCGGCAGATGTCGAGCACGATTGCGCGCGCGTCCGCGGCCGTCACGGCAAAGTGCACATGGCCGCCGGCAGCCGTCACGCGCTGCTCGTAGGCCTCGAGATAAAGATCGAGGTGCGCCAGCGTGTGGTCCTTGATGTCGCGCGCGGCATCGCGCAGCGCGTCGAACTCGGGCAGCCGCGCCGCGACCTCGCGGCGGCGCGCGGTGAAGTTCACCTCGAAGAATTTGAGCGACTGCTGCAGGTTCGGGTCGGCGAGCGCGGCGCGCGCGTTCTCCTTGAACTGCGGCGAGGTCGGCTGGTGCGTCATGGGGCCTTGCCGTCCTGCGGCTCGCCGATGGCCGGGCCATAGGTCATGCCCGCCAGCACCTCGGCGATATGACGCGCGCGCACCGAATAACCGGCGCGCTGCAGCTTGCCGGCCATGTTCATCAGGCAGCCGAGATCGCCGGCGAGCAGCGTCTCGGCGCCGGTCGCCGCGATGTGATCCGCTTTCTTGGCGACGATCGCGTTGGAGATGTCGGGATACTTCACGCAGAACGTTCCGCCGAAGCCGCAGCACGCGTCGGCATCGTGCAGCTCGGTGAGCGTCAGGCCGTCGACGCCGGCCAGGAGCTTGCGCGGCTGCGCCCGGATGCCGAGCTCGCGCAGGCCCGAGCAGCCGTCGTGATAGGTGACGGTGGCGGGAAAGCGCGCCGCAATGCGCTCGATCTTCAGCACGTCGACCAGGAACGAGACGAGCTCGAAGCTCTTGGCGCAGAAGGCGTCGACGCGCGGCATCCAGTCGGGGTCGCCGTGAAACAGCTCGGGATAATGCACCTTGAGCATGCCGGCGCACGAGCCCGACGGCACCACGACGTAATCGAACGGCGCGAACGCCGCGATCACCTGCTCGGCAATCGCGCGCGCAGTGCGCCGGTCGCCGGAGTTGAACCCCGGTTGGCCGCAGCACGTCTGCCGCGGCACCTCCACGGTGCAGCCGGCGTCCTCCAGGAGCTTGACGGCGGCAAAGCCGATGGCGGGGCGCACGAGATCGACCAGGCAGGTGACCAACAGCCCGACACGCTTTCCTCGAGGTTGCGCCGCCTCGGTCACGAACCGTTTCTCCCGCGCGCCGCTCGCCAAGTAGGCGGACAGTGGCGGAAAGGCGTGCAGCCCGCAATAGCCGCAGGCAATCGCCGGCAACGCCGGAGCTTAATTAAGTATGCGAGAGGCCCAGTCGGCCATCATGGCCTCAGGCTATCGCCATATCCCCCGTTCGGTCGATGCGGGCACGCCGAGAGATCGGCACTCTGCTTGCATGGGGGAAGACTGCACCGGGGTCTGAGCCGGCACACACGAGCGAGAGACTCGTACGTGCCATGCTGCAGACGTCGGACGAGTCCCTGCTGCGGAGGCGGCGGATGACCGTATGGCTGACACGCAGGCGTGATGCTCGCATGGCCGTCGCCGTGCTGTGCGCGGCGTTGGCGTTGTTCGCCGGCGCGGCCGCGGCGCAGCCGCCGGCACGCTCGGATGCAATCGTCGCGCGCGGCGACGCTGATGCGTCTTCCGGGGCTACGACGGCTCAGAAGACCCTTGCTAACATCCCAATCTGGAAACGGGTCACGCTCGGGACCTACAAGGGCGTCAACGGGCTGCGTGAAGCGCTCGACGCGGCGCGCATGCGCGTCGGCATCTCGGCCGACGAAATTCTCGGCCGCCCGGCCTTTCCGTTCAGCAAGACGAAGGGCGAACTGGACCTCGTCGTCCTCACCGCCGCCGACCTCGGCTTCCCAACGGGCAGCACGCCGGTTGCCGAGATCTATCGGCGCGCCCTGCAGCTCGGCCTCGAGCTCTGTCCCGCCGAGGTGGGCCCGCAGCTGCGGCTGCACTACGTCAACCAGCCGCTGGGCGAATTTCTCCATATCGCCATGCAGCCGGTCGCCACCTGGCGCGGCGAGCTCGTCGACCTCACGGTGGGCAATGGCGGCGCCGGACTCTTGCTGCTCGGCGGCGACGGCAGCCCGGACCTGACGCTGCATTCGCGCGTCAAGTTCGTGTTCGTGCGCCCGGCCCGCATCGCCATGCCGAATTTGCGGTGAGCGGTATCAGTGCTGGGAAGACTGTGATTTAAGACGGTGCGGCCAAATTCATCACTTTAGAAAAGCGCGGGAACGTCGTGCAACGGTTGGCGAAGAACGCGGCGCGGCTGCTTGCTCAATAGTGATAGCGGCACTGAATGACTTCTAATATGTGGTTCGGCGGCTTTCCATACACTCGATAGACAAGGCGGTGCTCGCCAGTGATGCGACGCGACCACCATCCTACGAGATCGTGTTTCAGGGGCTCGGGTTTGCCGATCCCCTTGAACGGAGTGCGGCCTGTGTCTTTGATGAGATCGTTAACAGCTTGGAGTATTTTTGGATCAGTCTTTTGCCAGTAGAGATAATCCTCCCACGCCTCTTCGCTCCAGAGGAGCTTCATGGAGCGTCTGCCGGCGTCCCGATGTCATGCTCAATAAGTCCGCCGGCGTTGGCCGCCTCAATCGAGCGAAGCAGGCGCGCAGCGTTGGCCGGGCTTCGCAGGAGATGAAGAGTCTCCATCATGCCCTCGTATTCTTCCTCAGACATCATGACCACGGTGCCGGCATTTTGCCGTGTAATATGCAAAGGCGCGCGGCTGTCGCAGACCTCCTCCATGTACTTCGCTAGATTTGCACGAAGCTCGGTATACGAAACGTGGGCCATGGCACGCACCTTCTTCGGCATATGTACGATTATATGTACAGGCGCTTCGAAGATGTCAAGCTCACCTCGAGTTCGACCATTCGCGCGACGGTGCGCCGACAAAACTGCCGCCCACGTTCCAGTATTAAGAATCCTTCCAGGCTGCTAGACTGCCGGCAATCTCAACCCCCTGGCCTGGCTAGGCGGCTGCCCGCGATAGGCGCGGGCGACCATCGATGCGGGGCACAGGCATCAGCTAAGGGAGGTGACATGGTCTCGTTCACGTTGAACGACAAGCGGGTCTCGGTCGACGCCGAATCCACGACTCCGCTGCTCTGGGTCATTCGCGACCACGTCGGATTGACCGGCACCAAGTACGGCTGCGGCGCCGGCCTGTGCGGCGCCTGCACGGTGCATGTGGACGGCACCGCGGTGCGCTCCTGTTCCGTGGATCTCAAATCGGTGGAAGGCAAGAAGGTCGTCACCATCGAGGGGCTCTCGGCCAGCTCCACGCATCCGCTGCAGAAGGCGTGGATCGCCGAGCAGGTGCCGCAGTGCGGCTACTGCCAGTCCGGCCAGATCATGAAGGCGGCCGAGCTGCTGGCCAAGACGCCCAATCCAAGCCGCGCCGACATCATCACGCACATGGACGGCAACATCTGCCGCTGCGGCACGTATCACCGCATCATCGCGGCCATCGAGCGCGCATCGAAGGAGGCCTGAGCCATGACCATGATCGAAAAAGGGCCTGAGATTTCCCGCCGCGGCGTGCTCGCCGGCTTAAGCGGCATGTCGTTCTGCCTTGCGCTCGGCGTCGACGGGGTGCGCCTCGTCTCCGAGGCCGCGGCCAACACCATGGCCAACGCGCAGGTCACCCCGTGGGTGCGCATCGCGCCGGACGGCACCATCACCATGTTCAGCGCCGGCGCCGAGATGGGCCAGGGCTCGATGACCTCGCTGCCGCTCATCGTCGCGGAAGAGCTCGACGCCGACTGGTCGAAGGTCGCGATCGAATGGACCCCCGCCGATGCCAAGGTCTACGGCTACAAGGACCCGTTCGGCACCGAGAACCTGATGTGGATCGTCGGCAGCCGCGCGGTGCAGCTCTACTTCACCCAGTTGCGCACCGCCGGCGCGCAGGTGCGCAAGGTGCTGATCGCCAATGCCGCCCAGAAATGGGGCGTCGATGCGGCCTCGCTCAAGACCGAGCCCAGCGTCGTCATCAATCCCGCCAGCGGCCAGCGCCTGAGCTACGGTGAGATCGCCGCCTTCGGCACGATCCCCGCAACGCTG
>JBJMSU010000246.1:0-37862 GCA_045801465.1 Xanthobacteraceae bacterium
GACGTTGTCGCCCGCATCATGGCGGAGCGCATGCGGCCGTTGCTCGGCCAGCCGGTCATCATCGAGAACGTCGGCGGCGCAGGGGGCAGCATCGCGGTCGGCCGCGTCGCGCGCGCGGCGCCCGACGGCTACACCATCGACATCGGCCAGTGGGACACGCATGTCGGCAGCGTGATCTATCCGCTGAACTACGATCTGCAGAAGGATTTCGAGCCGATCGGCCTCATCTCCGTCAACCCGCAGCTGATGGTCGGCAAGAAGGCGCTGCCGGCGGACGATCTCAAGGGCCTCGTCGCTTGGATGAAGGCAAACCCGGGCGAGGCCAAGTTCGTCAACCAGAACGCGGCCGCGCAGGTGAGCGGGCTCCTGTTGCAGCAGTCGACCGGTACGCGCGTTAACTTCATCCCCTATCGCGGCGCCGGTCCGGCCATGCAGGATCTCGTCGCCGGGCATGTCGACCTGCTGGTGGTTCAAGCCGCCGTGGCGTTGCCGCAGGTGCGCGCGGCGGCCATCAAGGCGATCGCCAACCTGTCTCCGCGCCGCTCGCAGGCGGTGCCGGATATCCCGACCTCGGACGAGGGCGGCGTTCCCGGGCTCTACATGTCCGGCTGGTTCGGATTCTTCGCGCCGAAGAACACGCCGAAGGACATTATCGCCAAGCTCAATGCCGCGATGGTGCAGGTGCTCGAGGACTCAGGCGTGCGGGCGCGGTTCTCCGAACTCGGGCTCGACGTCGCCTCGCGCGAGCAGCAGACGCCGGAAGGGCTCGCCGAGTTCCACAAGGCGGAGATCGAGAAGTGGTGGCCGCTCATCCGGGCCGCCGGCGTCAAGGCGGAATGAAGCGCGGCGCTAGGTTTGTCCCGGCCGGATGGCGTGAAACACCTTCAGCGCGGCCACGTGCTCGGCGACCTCATGTACGCGAAAGATCGTGGCGCCGGCCGCTGCTGCCGCCAGATTGGCGGCGATCGTGCCGCTGAGCGAGGCTTCCGCGCGGTCGTCCATCAGCGAGCCGAGGAATGCCTTGCGCGAGACGCCGACCATGATGGGCAGCCCGTAATCTTTGAGTTCCGGCAGGCGGGCGATGGCGTCGCGGTTCTGCCGCGAGGTCTTGCCGAAGCCGATGCCGGGATCGAGGATGATCCGGTCCCGCGGGATCCCGGCCCGGTCGGCGAGGCGCAGCGAGGCGTCGAAGAAGCGGCGGAGTTCCGCCACGATGTCGATCCCCTCGTCCTTCTCGGCACGATTGTGCATGATGAAGACGATGGCCTCGGCGGCGGCGACGACGTCGGCCATCCTGGCGTCCTTCTGCAGGCCCCACACATCGTTCACCGCGATGGCGCCGAGCTCGAGCGCGCGCGCGGCAACCTCGGCCTTGGACGTGTCGATCGAGACCGGCGCATCGATACGCGCCAGGCTCGACAGAACGGGCTCGACGCGCGCGAGCTCGTCCGCTGCCGTGATGGGAACCGCTCCCGGGCGCGCCGATTCGCCGCCGACGTCGACGATGCCGCATCCTTCGGCGATCAGCTTTCGCGCGTGCGCCACGGCGGCCTCGACGTCTTGCAATCGGCCGCCGTCGAAAAACGAGTCCGGCGTCACGTTGAGGATCCCCATGACGACCGGACCGAGACCAAGCTTGTGCAGAAAAGCATCCCTCCTAGTGCCCCGCTTCCGAAGTTCGGGATACATGGCGGCACCCTCTGACACGAACTTCGGAAGCACAGGGGGCACTAGCAACTATATGTTTGTCGTGCCGCATTTCGATTTGAAGTTTCTACACGAGTGTGCGGCAGGCGCTGTAGGAACTTCAAATCGGCGGCACTAGCGCGGAAGGCTTCGCGCATCAAATCTCCCGCTTGCCCGGATAATCGCAGCGCCAGCGAACCGCCCGCCATTTCGGATGCTCGCCGATCCATTGGGCAATATAGGGCGGCGCCGCCATCGCGCACTGCGCCGCCGACCCGGCTTGCGAGAATTGAAGATGCTGCTCTTCGCACTGGGTGGGCGCGGCCAGCGCGCACACCGTGACGATCAGCTCAATCAGCCCCATACGACTTGCTCCACGTTTAAAACATTATCGGCAGACAGGAAACGATTGCCAACTCTCGGGGTTTCATCACGCCGGGGTGAAAATCTCGCCTTTTCCGGTCACCGCCATGTCTCCGGCAAACCGGCGCCGCGGCTGTCGGATAACCGACGCAAGACGCGGGCTATAGGTTTCGACGAATGATGCCATGATTCGCAGCGCGAGGAGGTCGTGCAAGCCGCAATCCACGAACGTGGGCGACAACGCCGCGGAGCCTTCGCCCAGAACGATGGTTCCGCGGCGCATCAGATACCCGGGGAGAGGACCGACTTTGCGCCGCGCCACTAGCGTTCCGGCGACCATCCGGCAGCCGGCATAACGTCCGGCGCCGCCTTCCACCAGGATCGTGCCGCGCCTGAGGCGATCGCCGGCGCGCTCGCCCGCATGGCCGCGCACGATCACGATGCCGCCGCGCATGCCTGTCATCTCGCCGGCGAGCGGGCCGCCGAGACGATCGCCGGCATTGCCGGTGATCTCGAGCGTTCCGCCTATCATGGCGGAGGCAGCCCACGGGCCGGCATCGCCGGCGATGGTGAGACGCCCGCCGCGCATCGTTCGTCCGGCCTGGATGCCGACGTTCCCTTCGACGAGAATCTCGCCGTCCGTCATGTCCTGGCCGATCCAGTCGAGCCGCTCGCACGCGTTTTCGATTCTGATCTGCCGCGGCTCGCCCATGCGCAGGCGAAAGATGTCGCCGACCGTTACGCGCACGCGCGTGGTCTGTAGCTCGATCTCGGCGATCTCCGCCGCCGTCTTGCCGGCGAGCCGATGCGGAACCAATGGCGACATGTCGAGCCTTTGCTCAGGCGTCTGGCGCAGGGTGAGCACCAGCGGCTTCACGGCAGCAGCTCCTTGAGATGGAAGTGGTGCGGCCCGAGCTTGCCGCCGTAGTTGCCGGCGCCGACGCGCACCGCGCCGCGCTTGGCGCCGAGCTTGACGATGGCGCCGAGTCCGGCGCGCATGGCCGCCGCCACGGCATCCGCCGCGAGGCCATCGATGACGATTTCCAGCACGCAGGCGACGTCGGGCTCGAGCGCGCTCTTCACCGCGCCCTTCAGCGTCGGGCAATAGGCGTCATTGGTGGACGCGCGCAGGCCCTTGTACTTCGAGCCGATCTTCGAGCCTGCACGCGCGATGCCGCCGGGAAACGGCGTGATGACGTCGGGCACGCGGGCGATGGCTTTTACGGCCGCTTCGGCGGCGGCGAGCGTCGTGCGTGCATTGCGTCCCATGATCAGGAGGTTGCCGCCGCCGACCGCCTGCTTGGTGAGGCCGGTCGTGGCCTCGCACAGGAATTCGCCATCGATCACCGGGATACGCCAATAGTGCTTGCCGCCGAAACGCTTGGATATTTGCCAGCCGTCGCCGAAATAGCGCAACCCATCGCCGAGCTTGAGCGGCTCGGCGCCTTCGAGCCCGGCATAGCAGGCGGATCCCGGGCTGGTCAGCACGCACTGTCCGACGCGGCCCTGCAGCTGCTTCTGCAATTCGCCGGTCGAGACGGCGAACAAGAGCACGCGCACGCCCGGGCGGCGGTCCGGCGTTTCCTTCGGGTCGAGCTCGCGGTCGATGCCGGCTTCGCAGCCGCAGCCGATGATCGAGGTGGCGAAGCCGGTCATCGTCACCGCCGCCTGCCTCGCCCATTGCGGCGTTTCCGCCGTAATGACCAGCGCGGTTGCCCGCATCGGGAACGCTTCCGCGAAGGTGTCGTCGACGCGCACCCCGTTGGCGGTCAGCCGGCGCATGGCACCGGCTCGAACGCATCGGGCCTGCCGATGGCATATTGCGGCACAGTCATGAAATCTGGAGCAAGCCCGTAGCGATCGTTGCAGTACTGGTGCATGCGCCGTTCGATCGCGCGGTCATGTTCCGGCTGCGCGGCCAGTGCCCGGCCCCAGCGAATGTCAGTGACTGTCCCGTCGCGCACGACGGGCTCCCCGTCCTTGAAGACGAGGTGGGCGGCGCGGAACATCTTCGCCCGGTCCGGGTCGTCCGCATAGACCGCGATATCGGCGCGCGCCCCGGCGCCGAGGTGGCCGCGATCGCCGAGCCCCAGCAGCCTTGCCGGGGCGGCGCGCGTCATGGTGGCGATCTCGTTCAGCGAATATTCGCGCGCAATCGCCGGCAGCGTGGTGACCTCCATGGCCGCCGCCGGCAGCGTCGCGATCCATTGTGCGCGCAGGTCGCGGCTCATGAGCAGCGCCAGGATGTCCGGATAGGTGGTGAAGGGCGCGCCATTGGGATGATCTGTGGTGAAGAAAACCTGAGCCGGATCGTCGATCAGGAGAAACAGCTCCAGGCCGACCGCCCATTGCACCGCATTGTAGAAATCGTTCGCACGATAATTGTATGGGACCACGCCGCCGCCATTGCCATCGCCGTCGTAGATCACCCATTTTTTTGGGCTCGCCTGATGACGGGCGTTAAACTGGCGCAGCACGTCGGACGAGATGGTGACGGTCTGGCCGAACATCACCTGACCGACGTCGATGGTCACGTTCTTGGCGCCGTTGACAGCTTCGGCGAGCCTGGCGGCCGCCGACGAGAATCCGCGTGGGCCCTCCTTGCCGTAGCCGTAGAACTGCAGGTGCGCGAGGTGCAACGGCAGGCCGTCCGCCGCCGCGATGGTCGCGAGCGCCGTCTCGGCGTTGCCGGCGAGCCCGAGATTGTTGCAATGGACGTGCAACGGGTGCGGGACTCCGAGCTCGTGCACCGCATGCTGTAAGGCCTTGACGATGTCGCGCGAGGACACGCCGTAGAACGGCACGATGTCATCGAGTGAAAACGCCCGCGCGTTGGCCTTGAAGGCCGCTGCCCCGCCGGCATTGATAACCTTGATGCCGAGCGAGCGCGAGGTCGCGACCGTCCACGCCACGTAATCGCGCATGGCGGACGCACTCTCCTTGCGCCGCAGCAGGTCGAGCAGGAAGTCGTCATTGCCCAAGACCGCGAGCGTCGCTTTGTCGATGATGGGGATGTCGGCAAGCTCCAGATGCGCGTGCAACGCATAGGTCGGCGCAACCGCCGGCTCGACCACCGTGGTGAAGCCCATGGCGGCATAGAGGCAACCGGTCCGGAACGCCGGCAGCGCGATGTGCGACGGCGCTTGCGCGGCGGATGGCGCGGGACCTTCCGGCAGCAGCAGCCGCGCCGTGTTCACGTTGGAGCCGGCGATATGGGAATGGATGTCGATCGCCCCCGCCATCACGATCTTGCCGGTCGCGTCGTAGGTCTGGTCGGCGCGGCGATCGCCCGCCGGCGGATCGACGATGCGTGCGTCGTGCATCCAGATGTCGCCGACGCGATCGCGGCCATGCGCCGGATCGATGACGCGCCCACCCTTAATGCACGTCAGCATGGCCCGCTCCGGTCAGGGCGGATGCAATGTGGGCGATCGCTTGCGCGACCGAGATCGTGTCGCGCGGCTCGGTTGCCGCGACAGGAGCAAGCGTTGCGGTCTTGGCCAGGTGCTCCACCGCATCGTGGTCGACGCCGGGATGACCGATCTCGATGTGCACGCGCGGCGGCGCCCGGAAGCGCGTGTCTTTCGCCGTCATGGCGATTATCGGCACATCGGCATGCCAGGACGGCGTCGCTTGACCGTAGGCCGAAATCCACAGCACGCAATCGGCTTCGCGGCTTCCGACCAGACGGGTGGCATCGAAGCGCCAGGGATCGTGTTCGGGACGGCCGCGGCCGAATCCGGTGCGCATGGGCCATCCGGTTGTCCAAGCGCAGGCCTGCAGCACGCCGGCGGCGTTGTCGGGAGGCGGTATGGCAATGCCGGAAAAGCGCGTGCCAGCGTTGAGATCGTGCACCACCCCGCACAGCATCTCGATCACCAGGGCATCGAGCTCGGCCGCCGACCAGACGGCGACGCCGAACCGCGCCGCCTGCAGATCGGTGGCAAGCGCGTCGAGCGTCTTGGCCGCAATCGGGGAACGGTTCACAGGTCGGCCGGCAGTGCGCGCGCGCAACGCCGCCAGGACGGCGGGTAGTTCCTCCGCGCCGCGGCCGATCCTGCGGACGCCACCGTTCGCCGGGGTCACAGCGGCATGGCTGCGGCCCGGACAGAGCCAGAACACCCGGCGTTTGACATGATCGCCGATCTCGGGAGCCGTCGGTGCTGCAAGCAAATCCTGCGTGAGCTCCGGCCGTGTGAAGGGACCGGCGCCGATCACCACCACCGTATCGGCGCGAAGCCGCGCCTCGTTGAGAGTCGTGACCATCATGCCGGCTTCGCGCATCACATCGAGATCGCGAAGCACGGCATCGGAATGCATGTGGTCGATGACGCCGCCCAGCCGCTCCGCCAATGCGATCGCGGCGCGAGCGCCGGCGATGTCGGTTCCTAAGCCCACGATTGCCGGCAGGCGGCTCAAGGCGAGCAAGCGCGCCGCTTCGGCCGCGGCCGCCTCGATGGTCACCGCACGGCCAGCGATCCAGGCGTGGGCCACTACGTTTCCCTTCGCGACGAGCCTTCAGGCGTCGTATTTGAGGTAGGCGAACCTCTGATCCTTCTCCGGCGTTCCTTCCAGTGCTCCGCCGTCCTTGCCGGGCTGCCAATGGATCACGTCTTCGATCTTCTTCGCCAATTCGAAATCCTTGTCGGTAATGCCCTTGGCGGCGTGGTTCTGCAGGCGGACCTCGACCCACGCATAGGAAGCCGTGATATCGGGATGATGCCAGGCGGCTTCGGCGAGATGGCCGACGGTGTTGATGACCATCAGCGTGCCTTTCCAGCTGTGCGTCCGGTACTTGCGGCGGATCCAGCCGTTTTCGAAGTACCAGTGTGGCAAGTCGCGCTTGAGGCGCGTGTTGATCTCCTCGTCCGAATAGGTGCGTTCCTTGGTTTCCGTCATGGCACAAGCTCCCGTTGAACAGGGGTCCGGCGGCCGATTGCCAATCCACATCCGGTGCCGCAGTGTAGTCTGCTATCGTCTGGCGCAAAACCCGCGCGCTAGCGCCGCCGATTTGAAGTTCCTACAACACCCGAGGCAAGCTCGTTTAGGAACTTCAAATCGATAAGCGGCACTAGAATCATAAGCTTCCTAGTGCCCCTTTGCTTCCGAAGTTCGTGTCAGAGGGTGCTGCAATGGATCACGAACTTCGGAAGCGGGGCACTAGAGCCGGGAGGCCAAGTTGAAGCATCAGTCGTCGCCGACGATGACGAAGGTGACCGTCACGGCGCCTGCGCGGCTGCACCTCGGATTTCTCGATCTCAACGGTGGGCTCGGGCGAAAGTTCGGCAGCATCGGCCTGGCGATCAGCAGCCCGCGCACGCGACTGACGATCGGCTTCGCGAGGCGCGGCGAAATCGTCGGGCCTGAGAGCGAGCGCATGCAATCCCATTTCGACACGCTGCAGCGATCGCTCGGTCTCGACGGATCGTATCGTGTCGAGGTCGGAGAGGCCATTCCGGCGCACGCCGGGCTTGGTTCAGGCACGCAGCTCGCGCTCGCGCTGGCCGCCGGCGTCCGCCGCCTGCACGGTCTGCCGCTCGACCTGCGCGGCGATGCCGTTCGGCTGCGGCGCGGCGCGCGCTCCGGCGTCGGAATAGGCTTGTTCGCGCAGGGCGGCCTGGTGGTCGACGGCGGACACGGGGCAAACGCCGGCCCGGCGCCGATCATCAGCCGCATCCCGTTCCCGGAGCACTGGCGTGTCCTGATCGTGCTCGATCCCGCGCGGCAGGGCCTGCATGGCACGCCGGAAGGCGAAGCCTTCGCGGCGTTGCCCCCAATGCCGGAGCTCGCGGCCGCGAAGTTGTGCCGGCTCGCGCTGATGAAGCTCCTGCCGGCGCTGGTCGAGCGCGACCTCCCCGGCTTCGGCGCCGCCGTCAAGGACATGCAGCAGCTTCTCGGCGATCATTTCGCGCCGATGCAGGGCGGCAGTCGCTTCACCAGCCCGCAGGTCGGCGCCTGTCTCCAAGCCCTCGATCGCGCCGGCGCCTACGGTGTGGGACAGAGCTCTTGGGGTCCGACCGGCTTTGCCTTTGCGGCATCGCCCGGCGAGGCCGATCGCCTCGCCATGACGGCACGGCGGTATGCCGACGACGCGGGTCTGGACATCAGAATCTGCACGGGCCTCAATGAAGGGGCTGACATCTCGGCTCGCATGACTGCCGACGCGCCGCTCTAGTGCCGCCGATTTGAAGTTCCTACACCGCCTGCCGCAAACTCGTAGAGGAACCTCAAATCGAAAAGCGGCACTGGAACCATATACTTGCTAGTGCCCCTTTGCTTCCGAAGTTCGTGTCAGAGGGTGCTGCCATGTATCACGAACTTCGCAAGCGCGGCACTAGACGGCGGGGAATGCCATGGCCGACAAGCATATTCTTCACATGGTGACGCCGCTCAAGCACATGAGCCCGTTCGACGCCAACATGGCGCTCGACGCCGGCTACGATGCGATCGTCACCTATACCGACGTCACCCTCGAGGAAGTCACCGGGCTGGTGCAGGACGCAATCTTTTCGCGTCCGCCGAAGACCGGGGCGAAGACGGGCATGTTCTTCGGCGGCAAGAATGCGGTTCTCGCGCTCGACATGCTGGCCGCGGCCAAAAAGGCGCTGGTTCCGCCGTTTGCCATCTCGTTCTTCGCCGATCCGGCCGGCTCGTTCACCACGGCGGCGGCGCTGGTGGCCTGCGTCGACAAGGTTCTGCGCGACAAGAAGCAGCGAAACCTTGCCGGCCTGAAGATCCCCGTGTTCGGCGCGACCGGCGTCGTCGGCTTCTCCGCCGCCGTGATTGCCGCGCTGGAGAAAGCCGACGTGACCCTGGTCGGCTACGACGGGATCAAGCGCGTGAGCGACGCCGCGCGCGAGATCAAGACGCGCTTCGATCTCGACGTCCGCGCCGCCGACGGCAGCGACGACGCCAAGAAGGCCAATATCCTGGCCGACGCCGAGGCCGCCCTGTGCGCCGGCCGCGCGGGAACCCGCGTCATCTCGCGGGCGCAGCTCGATGCCGCCAAGCGTCTCCTCGTCGTCGCCGATGTCAATGCGGTTCCGCCGAGCGGCGTCGAGGGCCTGGAGATGAACGCCAACGGTGCCGAGCTTAATGCCCGAGGGGTGCTCGGCATCGGTCCGTTGGCCGTCGGCAACGTGAAGTACAAGACCGAGTTCGGCCTGTTCGCCAGGATGATCGCTGCCGAGAAGCCTGTGCGTTTCGATTTCCGTGATGCGTTCCAGCTCGCCCGCGAGCTCAATGGATAGGACCGCCGTATTGATCGCCGCGGCCTCGGGCCGCGCGCTTGCCGCGTCCGCACGGCGTGGCGGGTTCGTCCCCCTCGTCGCCGATTTTTTCATCGATCAGGACACGGTCGCGGTCGCGCACGCGTGCCGCCGCCTCGAATCCGGCTTGCGTACCGGCATGCAAGCCCGCGAGGTGCTGGATGCACTGAACGTGCTCGCCGACGGCCGGCACCCGGTCGGGATCGTGTGCGGCACGGGATTCGAGGATCGGACCGGGCTCCTGGCGCAGATGGCAGAACGCTGGCCGCTCATCGGCAACGCGCCTGAGGTCGTCGCGCGGGTCAAGGATCCGCTTGCGCTGGCGGCGCTGTGTCGCGACAGCGGCATTCCGCATCCGGAGGTTTCGTTGCGGCGGCCCGTGGATGCCCGCGGCTGGCTCGAAAAGCGTCACGGCGGTGCCGGGGGATGGCATGTGCATGCGGCGTTCCATGGAGACGGAACGGACGGGACCTATTTTCAGCGTCGCGTGTCGGGCGCGCCGGTTTCCGCCTTGATCCTCGCCAGCCACGGCCGCGCGCTGCTGCTCGGCTGCAGCGCGCAATGGGCGGCGCCGACGCCACAGGCGCCGTTCCGCTATGGCGGCGCCGTGACTCCGGCGCCGATCACGGCCGCGACTGCGGACATCCTCGCCGGGATGATCCAACGTCTCGCCGCGGCAGTGCCGCTGGCGGGACTGAACAGCGTGGATTTTCTTGTCGCCGGCGATGCCCTGTGGCTGTTGGAGATCAACCCGCGGCCGGGCGCCACTCTCGACATGTTCGAGCCGATCCGCGACTCACTGTTCCGACTGCATGTGGAGGCTTGGCGCGGCACGCTGCCGGCCCGTGTGGCGCCTCGCCGCGGCGCCGCGGCTTCGGCGATTGTTTATGCCGACCATGACATTCCATTCGTTCCGGCTTTGGACTGGCCGGATTGGGCCGCCGACCGGCCGCATGCCGGCATCGCCATCAAGGCCGGTGAACCACTGTGCACCGTGACGGCGACGGCGGCCACGGCAGACCAGGCGAAACGCCTCGTCGGGTGTAGGATCGAGACGATCCTCGCCCGGATGTACGAGAAGGTCGCATGAGCGAGTCCTCCGCACTCGGCGTGAACGCGCGCGCCGCCACTTTGGTCGAAAGGCTCAAGGCGGAGGCGGCGGTGCTGCGCATCGGGATCGGCCGCGGCGAGCTCGGCGAGACGGTCATCGATGCCGGCAGCGCATTTCTCGGCAGCATTGCGGCTGGTCTGCGCATCGCCGAAATCTGCATGGGCGGGCTCGGGACGGTCGAGCTCGTCCCCAGCGCGGCGACGCCGCGGTGGCCGTGGACGCTCACGACCCGCAGCTCCGATCCGGTCATCGCTTGTCTCGCCAGCCAATATGCCGGGTGGAGGCTCTCGCACGGGGAAGGCAAGGACGCCTTTTTCGCGCTCGGTTCGGGGCCGGCGCGCGCACTGGCCGGCAAGGAGCCGATCTTCCAGGACCTCTCCTATCGCGACAGCGGCAAGGTCGCGACGCTCGTCATCGAAAGTACACGACCGCCGCCATCGCCGGTCGTGGAACGCATCGCGCGGGACTGCAGCGTTGCGACCGAGCGGCTGACCATCATCTATGCGCCGACCCAGAGCCTTGCCGGCGCCGTGCAGATCGTCGCGCGGGCGCTCGAGGTGGCGATGCACAAGGCGCATGAGCTCAAATTCCCGCTCGATCGCATCGTCGACGGCATGGGGGCGGCGCCGCTCGCCCCCCCGCACCCGGATCTCGTCATCGCCATGGGCCGCACCAACGACGCCATCGTTTACGGCGGGCGAGTGTATCTCTACGTCACCGGGTCCGCCAACGACGCGCACGCGCTTGCGAACGAACTGCCGAGCGAGGGCTCGCGCGACCATGGCCGGCCTTTCGCCGAGATCTTCAAGCGCGCCAAGGGCGACTTCTACGCCATCGATCCGCTGCTGTTCAGCCCGGCGGAGGTCATCGTCACGGCGATCGACACCGGCCAGACGTTCCGCAAGGGGCGCGTGGATTTGAGTCTGCTCGATGCCTCGTTCGCGTGATCGGCCAGTCTGGCCAGCAACGGCCGGCGCGCGGATCGCGCTGGTCGCGGATTGCGCCGACTGGCATACCCGCGAGCTCACCCGGGCTTTCGCCGCTCTCGGCGCGCGCGCGGTGCTGGTCACCCTGCCGTCTTGCGCCATCGAGACAGAACGTTCGTCCGGCCTCATGATCTCCGGCTTTGCCGACGGCCTTCCGGACGCGGTCGTGGTCCGTTCGATGTCGGGGGGCACATTCGAGGCGGTGACGCTGCGTCTGGGAATTCTCCATGCGTTGCGCGAACTCGGCGTCATGGTGTGGAACGATGCCCGCACCATCGAGCGCTGCGTCGACAAGTCGATGACGAGCTTCCTGCTGGCGCGCGCCGGCGTCCCGACGCCGGCAACTTGGGTGACGGAGCAGCACGCGGCCGCGCAGGCGATCGTACACCGTGAACTGGCCCAAGGCCCGCTGGTCTTGAAGCCGCTGTTCGGCTCGCAGGGACGCGGGTTGAAGCTGATCCGAATGGCGGAGGACCTGCCAACCGCCGTCGCCGGCGTCTACTATCTGCAGCGCTATGTTGCCGTCGAGCGCGACGGCTTCCGCGACTTCCGCCTGCTGGTGTCGCAGCGACGCGTCGTCGCCGCGATGGTGCGGCACGCTGCGACCTGGATCACCAACGTGAAGCAGGGCGGCCGGCCGGTGGCGGCCGTTGCCGATGCCGAAATGAAGGCGCTGGCGATCCGCGCGGTCGCCGCCGTGGGCGCCGAGTTCGCCGGTGTCGACATGATTTATGGGGCGGATGGCTGCCCCACCGTGCTGGAGGTCAACAGCATGCCGGCATGGTCGGGCCTGCAGAAGGTGAGCCCGGTCCGCATCGCCTCGGTCATTGCCGGCGACGTGATCGCCGCGCTCGCCGACAGCCGCCGGCGCGGAGCCGCGGTGTGATCTCCGTGATTGCCCTGGTGTCGTTCCGACGTGCGCGGAAACATATGAACACCGCTCGTGCGAGACGCCGGCGGCCTGTGGGCATGGGTCCCCGCCTTCGCGGCGACGATCAAGGACGGCGAGCCAGATGACCGATCACGCCGCCAGGATCGCGGCGGCGTTCGCGACCGCGTGCCGGGACGAGATCGATGCCTTGAAGCCCGGCAATGTCCACGTGTTTGCCGACGGGCACCGCATGACGGCCGCGCAATTCGTCCGCAGCGCGGAGGCCGCCGCCGGACCGCTGACCCTGCCGGGCGCGAGCATCGGCCGGCGTATCCTCGGCGCCGTCGAAGCGACATTTGCGGCGGTCGGCACCAATACCAATCTGGGCATTATCCTTTTGTGCGCGCCGCTCGCCGCCGCCGCCGAGCAACAATCATCGGATCTGCGCGCCACGCTCGCGCGGCTGTTGGCAGCCCTCGACGTCGAGGACGCTCGCCTTGCCTTCCGCGCCATCAGGCTGGCCTCGCCGGGCGGACTCGGCCGTGTGGAGCGGCACGATGTGCATGCGCCCGCGACCGTTTCGCTGCGCGACGCCATGGCGGCGGCAATGGATCGGGACCGCATTGCGCGCCAATATGTCTCGGGATTCGAGGACGTGTTCGACACCGGGCAACAGGCCCTGATGGCGGCCCGGGCGCGCTCTCTCGACCGCCAATCGGCGATCCTTGCGGTGTTCCTGGCGTTCCTCGCGGCCTTTCCGGACAGCCATATCGTCCGCAAGCACGGCTTGACGATTGCCGAGGAAATCCGCCGAACCGCCGCCGGTTTTCACGCCCGGTATCAATCCGTGGAGTCTGCCCATCTGGCCAGCGACCTTCTGGCTTGGGACGGGGCGCTCAAGAACCGCAACATCAACCCTGGGACCAGTGCCGACCTGACGGTCGCGACACTTTTCGCGGCCCATCTCGGCGCCATCTTGCCGTCGGCGCGCAACAATGATTGACTTCACCGGCGGGGAGAGTCCCGCAGCTATCCGGCCAACCGGTCCGGCATCACCTGCCGGACGCTGAAAACAAGGGTAGCCGTTCGCCGAACGCAAATCGGCGTCGGCGGACAGTGTTGCTTTTTCTCGGGAGGAGCGTGGCCATGGCAAAGATTACTGGGTTGTGCGTCGGCGAGTCGTTGGTCGGTGAAGGCAACGAGGTTGCCCATATCGATCTCATCATGGGGCCGCGCGGCAGCGTTGCCGAATCGGCATTCGCGCATGCCCTCACCAACAACAAGGACGGGTTCACCTCGCTGTTGGCGGTGATCGCGCCGAATCTGTTGTGCAAACCGCCGACCGTCCTGTTCAACAAGGTCACCATCAAGGGTGCCAAGCAGGCGGTGCAGATGTTCGGCCCGGCCCAGCATGCGGTGGCCAAGGCGGTGGCCGACAGCGTCGCCGAGGGCGTGATCCCGCAGGACGAGGCCGACAATCTCTTCATCTGCGTCGGCGTGTTCATCCATTGGGATGCGGCCGACGACAAGAAGATCCAGGAATATAACTATCAGGCCACCAAGGAATCCATCGCCCGCGCGGTGCGCGGCGAGCCGAAGGCCGCGGAAGTCGTGGCCAAGCGCGATCAGGTCAAGCACCCGTTCGCGGCGTAGCAGGGCAATACCGTTCACCGTCGTCCCCGCGTAGGCGGGCCCCATGATCACCTAGGGAAATATCGCGATCCTCGGTGGTCATGGGTTCCCGCTTGCACGGGGACGACTACAGGAGAAGCTACCGCGCGCCGGACATCAGCTTGGCCATGCCGACGGCGCTCAAGCACTCGCTCTCCTTGCCCTGCTGGTCGAGGGAGCGCGCCCGCTCGAGGGCATTCATCGCGCCAGCCATGCCGTGTGACTGGGCGATCTGGCCCTGCGCCTGCTGGGCTGCGGTCGGTTGACCCTGGGTCTGGCGCTGCACGTCTTGCGGCGAGGCCGCGCTACCTTGCGTTTCGCGGTTCATGGCGGTGGTCGGCGGATGCTCCTGCTTCACCTCGGCGCCCCCGCTCGGCATGCTGCTGCCGGTGGTCTCCCGGTTCATGGTCGCTGTGGGCGGATGCTGCGGCTTGCCCGACTGCTCGGCTCCGGCGGAGGCGGTGCCGCTCTGGTCGGCCTGGCTCATCGCGGTGGTCGGCGGATGCTGGCCCATGCCGGATGTGGCGGCCCCGGATGTCGGTCCCGAACCGGCGTCGTGGGCGATCAACACCTTGCTCAAAGCATCGATTTCGCTGGTGCACTGACCGGCTCCCGCCGACGCGGGAAGGGCCAGCAGCGCACAGCTTGCCAAGATGATTACTTTCGCTTTCATAGCGCGTCCTCCGTATCGGCTCGCCGAACGAATGGCGGCCCGTACCGGGTCAACTCCCAGTCACGAGGCGGCGTTCCGTTGCCCGGGATGTGCACGGCAACCGCCTTGAATTACGAGCGCATCTGCAGCTTTTCGATCTCCGGGCCGCGCAACCGGCCATCATGCAGACACGACGCAACGAGCGCGCCGGCGATGCCGGCATTTGCCAGCACCGCGAGATCGGCCCCATCGCGAATCCCACCCGCCGCGTAGACCGCCCTCGTGGGCGCCACATCGCGGATACCGTAAAGCCGCTCCAGATCCGGGCCGGCACCGCTGCCGACGCGCGACAGCGCCATGACGATCACCCGCTGCGGCCAGTGCGTCGGCTCGGCCATCAGGCCCGGTGGCCCCTGCAATGACGCACCGCGGAAATCGAGCGACAGGACCACATCCGGATGATCGGCGAAACGATGCACCAAGCCTATATCCGTCTGCACCTCGCTCCCGAGCACGAGGTGACCCAGATCGGCTTGCAGCCATGCCTCCGCAGCGGTGTGATCGGCGATGCCGCGATCGACCCAGAATGTCGTACCCGGCAATTCGGTGCGCAAATGCCGCAGGACGGCGCTGTTGTCGCCGGCGCGCTCGATGGCATCGAGGTCGGCGATATACAGCGTCCCAAACGGATGCACCGACAGGAGTCCGCGGACGACGTCGAGCGGATCGGCGGTGGCGGAGAGCGGGGTGGCGATCGGCCGGTATTCGTCGCGTCGGCCCATGCGGGCGTGAACCACGATCCCGCCCTTGATATCGATGACTGGAATGACGTCCATGGAGGCTCGGCGCGAAGCTGGTGCCGCCGATTTGAAGTTCCTACAGCGCGTGCCGCTCGTTTAGGAACTTCAAATAGAAAGCGGCACCAGAACCATATACTTGCTGGTCCCCCTTTGCTTCCCAAGTTCGTGTCAGAGAGTGCTGCAATGGATCACGAACTCCGGAAGCGGGGCACGAGCGAAAGCATGTATTCTGGCGAGGCTATCACGGGGTGGGACGTGCCGGTATGAGCGTCATCATCGGCTGGGACATCGGCGGCGCCCACCTCAAGGCGGCGCGTGCCGAGCAGGCGCGCATCGTCGACGCCGTCCAGCTCCCGTCGCCGCTGCGCCTCGGGCTCAAAGCGGTGGCGGACGCGTTCGCGAACGCCAAGGCCCGGTTGGGCACGGGCGACCGCCATGTCATCACCATGACGGCCGAGCTGGCGGACACGTTCGCATCCCGCCGCGAAGGCGTCGAATCCCTCTCCGCTCTCGCAGTGCGCGAGCTCGCGCCGGCGCCGCTGTCGCTCTATGCCGGGCGCGCCGGGTTCATTTCACCACAAGCCGCCGCGAGTCATGTCGAGGATGTCGCCTCGGCCAATTGGTTCGCGAGCGCGTCGCTCGCCGCAAAACTGCGCGGCAGCGCGTTGTTCATCGATATGGGATCGACCACGACGGATATCGTGCCGGTCACAAGCGATGCGGTGGCGGCGCGCGGCTACACCGACGCGCAGCGCCTTGCGGCGGGCGAACTGGTCTATACCGGGCTGGTGCGCAGCTTCGTCATGGCGGTTGCGGGGCGGGCGCCGGTGGCCGGAAGCTGGACTCCGCTGATCAACGAGAATTTCGCCAACATGGCGGACGTGCACCGCATCCTCGGCACGCTGCCCGAGGGCGCCGATCAGATGACCACCGCCGACGGCCGTGACAAGACGGCCGAGGCCTCGATGGCGCGCCTCGCCCGAATGGTCGGGTGCGACGCCGGCGACGCCGAGCCGGCACGGTGGGCCGCGCTGGCACGATGGTTTGCCGAGGCGCAGATCCGGTCCGTCGGCGATGCCGCGATGCTGGTCCTGTCATCGACCGAGATGCCCGCCGAGGCGCCGATCATCGGCGCCGGCATCGGCGAGGCGGCCATCCGCGAAGTCGCGCGGCGTCTCGAGCGCGCGTACATATCATTTGCAAGCCTGCTCGACGTCGCCCCGCAGGCGCGCGAGCGCGCCTCCCACTGCGCTCCTGCCGCCGCTCTCGCGATATTGGCGAGCGACGCGTAGCGAATGGCGGAAGGAACGACGCAACTGAGAAGGATTGCAACAACTACTCGCTATTCGCTACTCGCCATTCGCCATTCGCTAACGGAGCCAGACATGAGCATCCCGCGAGCCGCCTATCCGGCGCCCTTCAACACCACGCGGGCGAGCCATGTCGTATTGAGCGTGAAGGACCTCGGCGCCAGCCGCGCCTTCTACGTGGACGCCATGGGCTTCGTGGTGAGCGGCGAGGAGAACGACGTACTCTATTTGCGCGGGCTCGAAGAAGCCTGTCACCACAGCCTCGTGCTCAAGCGCGCGACTGGTGAGCCGGCGTGCGAACGGATCGGGCTCCGCGTCTACACCGAAGACGATCTCGAGGTGGCGAAGTCCTATTTCGAGCGCGCCGGATTGCCGGCCCGATGGGTGGACATTCCGCATCACGGCCGAACGCTGCACGTGTCCGATGCGGTCGGCACGCCGCTGGAGCTGTGCGCCACCATGACCACCATGCCGCGGATGGTGGTCCAGTTTCAGGCCTTCAAAGGGCCGTGCCCGCACCGGCTCGATCACTTCCAGATCATCACGCCCGAGGTGCAGCGCGCCTGCGAGTTCTACTCGGGAATGGGTTTTCGGCTCTCCGAGTACATCGCTGTCGACAACACCGACGAGCTCGTGTTCGTGTTCCTCCAGCGCAAAGGAAACCCGCACGACATCGTGTTCGCCGGCGGGCCGGGACCGCGCCTGCACCACGTCGCCTTCACGGTGCCGGACGCCCAGCACATCATCCACGCCTGCGACGTCGCCGGCAGCTTCGGCTTCGGCAACAACCTCGAACATGGGCCGGCGCGGCACGGACCGGGGCACGCCTTGTTCGCCTATTTCCGCGACCCCGACGGGCACCGGCTCGAGCTCTTCAACACGCATTACCAGATGATGGACATCGAAAACGAGCCGGTGCGCTGGAACCTGTCGTATATGCGCAACCGGCCCTGGGGCCTGCCGCCGCGCGCCCGGTGGTTCAAGGAGGCGTCAGAATTCGCGGGCGTGCCAGCGCAGGAGCCGGCCAAACCCGGCGCGCCGTTCACGCTGGAGAAATTTCTGCTCGAAGCGCAGTAGCGCCGATCACTCCAGCGCGGCGACCGCGGCGTGGATGCGCAACAGCTCCGGGATGGTGCCGGGATCGCGCCGGCCGAAGCCGCATTCGGTGGCGATCGAAAAATCCGTCACGAACCGGCGCGCCGTCGCCAGGCGCTTCTTCGTGCCTTCGACGCCATCCGTGTGGTGGACGAGGCCCAGGCACAGCTCCGTTCCATGATCGAGCCGCAGCTCGCGCAGCGGCGCGAAGTACCCCGCATCGGACCGATCGCGCGGCACTGGCATGTGCACGAGATCGATTCCGCGTCGCATGCCGCGCACGAGGCGGTTGGTGAACTCGACCATGTCGCCCATGTCGGTCGGCTCGACCACATGGCGGTGGCCGGCATCGCCGTAGCAGAGGTGAAACAGGAGCTCGACGTCGGCCGGCACGTGGCTGCCGAGATCGACCAGGATGGCGCTGAACCGCTCCTGCATCTCCTCGCGGGTGCGGCCGTACTGGCTCGCTTCCGCCCGTTGCAGCCGGGCAAACACCGCCGAGGCGACATCGAACTGGATGGCAAGATCCCGGTGGGGAATGGCCGCCGCGATCTTGTCGATCTCGCGCTTCAAGGCCGCATTGTAGATGGGATCGATCGCCGCATGGAGCTCGTCGACGAGGAACAGCCACAGGACCGAATGCGCCGGCGCAAGATCGACCTGGAACCTGGTGCCGGCGGCAATCGTGCCGGCATCCCGCAATCGCTTGAACACGGCGTAGGACGCGCGTGCGACATCGGCATAGAACAGGTCGTCGAACCGCACGTCCGCCGCGGCAAATCCCGGCTTTAGTCGGTAGCGCAGTCGGCCCGGCGCCTGCGCATGCACGCGAAACACCTGATCGGATTTCTCGAACGCACGATTGCCGGAGAATGCCGGCTCGAGCCACGTGATCCAGTCGCTGCGTGCTCCGGTTTCGCCGTCGGGAATGCGCTTGAGCCGCGGTGCGAGCGCGGCGCTCACCATGGCGAAGACCTGTTCGGCATTCTCGAGCGGCACGCTGCCGACCAGATGCACGTCGTGCGGCATTGTTGAAAGCCTCCCGTCAAAGCAACCAACTACGGCGCACCGGATCGCACAAGTCACTGTGTTCGGAAAGTCACACTCTGATGCGGAATTGTGCAAGCCAAGCGGTGCCGATTTTCCAGGCGGGTGAAAAGGATAAGGTTGAGCCGGGAGCCCGCGCGGGGAGGGGGAATTGCGCCTGTCTCTCATCACTGCCGTTGCGATCGTCGGGACGCTGTGGTCGGCGCCGGCGCCCGCCGTCCATGTGCCGGACGAAGGCATGCGCCTGGAACTCGACCCGTCGCTGGCGACACGCGACATCGTTGCCGAATCCGAGCTCTATTGCATGACGCTGGCCCTCTTCTTCGAGGGCGGCTCGACCGGGGAATCGGAGGAAGGCCAGCGTCATATGGGGCGCGTGATCGGCGAGCGCGCCCGCGCCAACCGCCGCATCTGGGGCGGTCCGACCATCTGCGGCGTCGTGTTCCATCAGGCCAAAGGCGTGTGTCAGTTCTCGTTCGCCTGCCTGCCGCGGGCGCGGCGCACGGCGAGAGGAGGCGCACGCTGGCAGATGTCCGCGGCGATTGCCCGCGACGAGCTCGACGGCCGCAACAACGGACCGGACGAGCTGATCCGCTACTACATGAACCCCGAATTGACGCCGCTGCGCAATGTTTGCCGCTTCCGCCGCGAGTTCGTGCCGGTGGTCAAGGCCGGGCGCCATGAATTCTTCCGCGAGCCGACCGCTGCCGAGCTTAAAGCACTGTCGCGTGCGGAGTTCGATGCGTGCACGCGCTACGAGGCATCCCTGAAAGCCAAGAAGAGCAAGGCGAAGAAAAAGATGGCCAAGAGCGGCAAGGCCAAGGGGAAAGTCGTTGCCGCGCGCACCAAGAAGGTCGCCCGCACCAAGTTGGCGCGCCTGAAGAAGTAGGCGCGTCGAGGTCAAAGCTGGATTTTCACCCTGGCGCCCGGCTGCTACGCTCGTTCGCAGATGACCTCGGCGGTCGCCATGCCGCATCCTTGGAGCCTCACGTGAACGAATTGGCCGGGGCAACAGAACCCGTTCGACAGTCCGGCCTCGCGCGTACGACCAGCGTGGTCGCCGGCATCGAGCTCGAGCTGTTCACGCGCGGTGACGGCGCGCCGATCCTGTTTCTCCATGGCGCGCAAGGAGTCGTGCCGGCCGGCGACTTTCTTGCCCGCCTCGCCGCTGACCGCAAGGTGATCGCTCCCTCGCATCCGGGTTTCGGGACGTCGGGCTTGCCCGATTGGCTCGACAGCGTCGACGATATTGCGCACGTCTATCTGGAGCTGATGGACCTGCTCGGCCTCGACGGGGTCGATCTCATCGGGTGCTCGATCGGCGGCTGGATCGCTGCCGATATCGCCAGCAAGACGCCACAACGCGTGCGCCGTCTTGTTCTGGTCGGCCCGGTCGGCGTGAAGGTCGGGCCGCCGGATCGGCTGGACGTTCCCGACATCTTCGCCATGCCACAGGACAAGCTCAATCGCCTGCTCTTTCACGATCCGGACAAGCACCGCCCCGATTTCGCCGCGATGTCGGAGGCCGAGTTGACCGCCATGGTGCGCAATCGCGAGACGCTCGCGCTGATCACCTGGGAGCCCTACATGCACGATCCGAAGCTCAAGCATCGGCTGCATCGGGTGACGGCGCCGGCGTTGTTCATCCGCGGGGCGAGCGACGGCCTTGTCTCGGCGCCGTACCTCGAAGCCTATGCGGCGCTCCTGCCCAACGCGCGGGTCGAGACGATCGCGCAGGCCGGGCACGCGCCGCAGGTCGAGCAACCCGCGGCGCTCGCCGCGGCCGTGTTGAAGTTCTTGCAGGCGTGACGTGCGTACGGCTGGGAGCAAGCGATGAAAGCGTGGCACTTCAGCGAGAACGCCTACCCGTATCTTCCTCCTGCGGACGAATACGAGTCGATCCGCGTCACGCTGCCCAACCGGCATTACGATCCCAAGAAAGGTGCCGCGCTCTACGACCGCTATATCGACGAGTGGCTGATCGCCGAGGACGAGGGCGTCGAGATCATGCTCAACGAGCATCATCAGACGGCGACCTGCGTCGATCCGGCGGCGCCGCTGGTCTTGGCCGCGCTCGCGCGCCTGACCTCGACGGCGCGGCTGTTGATCCTGGGCAACCCGGTGGCCAACCGGCGCCAGCCCGTGCGCGTCGCCGAGGAGATGGCGATGGTCGACGTGCTGTCGAAGGGCCGGCTCGAATGCGGCTTCGTGCGCGGCGTGCCGTACGAGGTTTCGCCCGCCAACAGCAACCCCGTGCGCATGAACGAGCGGCAGTGGGAGGCGATGGATCTCATCGTCAAGGCGTGGACCCAGCACGACGGGCCGTTCAGCCATGAAGGCCGGTTCTTCCACTGCCGCATGGTCAATATCTGGCCGCGTCCCTACCAGCAGCCGCACCCGCCGATCTGGGTCAGCACCACCACGCCCGGCGGCGCCCAGCAGGTGGGGCGGCGCGGCTATGTGCAGGCGACGTTTCTGACGGGTTATCAGCAGACGCCGGCGGTGTTCGAAGGCTACCGCAAGGGATGGCGTGAAGCCGGCCGCGGCGACGCGGTTCCGGTGCACCGGCTGGCCTACGCGGCCCTGGTCTATGTCGGCGACAGCGAGGCGAAGGCGCGCGCCGGGGCCGAGAAGCTTCTCTGGTACATCACCGCCAACAAGGTGCCGCCGCATTTCTCCAATCCGCCGGGCTATGTGCCGGTGGCGCGCCAGGTGCAGATGCTGCGCGGCGCGCCGGTTGATCAGCATGCCGGCGTTCGCGACAAGGCGACCGTCGACAAGGCGGTCGAGCTCGGCATCATGTTCGCCGGCACGCCCGATCAGGTCTACCGCCAGATCGAGCGGTTCTATCACCACGTCGGCGGCTTCGGGCACCTCTTGATCATGGGCCAGGCGGGCTTTCTCGAGCATGACGAGACGGTGCACGGCATCCGCATGTTTGCGCGCGACGTCTATCCGCGCCTCAAGCAAGAGTTTCCCGATATCGCTGCGTCGGGCGTACGCCAGGAACACGTCGGCGCGTGATCGTCAGGCTGAGAGCCCCCTCCCTGTGCCTCCCCCACAAGGGGGGAGGGAACGTTGTGGCACTGGCCTTCGTCACTCGCGAGGCTGTGCCGTCCATCCTTGCCATTGCCTTTGTCGCGGGTCCGCAGTTGCGACTGAGGTGTTGAGCGAGACCTCTCCTCCGGTTCCCTTCCCCCTTGTGGGGGAGGGACGGGGAGGAGGGCCGTGGCGACGCGCTGCAGCGTAACGCGCCTATGGTTCGCATGCTCCGTGCCCTGGCTGAATTTCACGACCGCCTCACCGTCGCGGGCTTCAGTGTCGCCGCCGCGCTGGTGGGCGTGATTGCGGCTGCGTTCTGCTACGAGGTCGTGGCGCGCTATTTCTTCTCGGCGCCGACGTCCTGGACCTATGACCTGGGCTGCTACCTGCTCGCCGCCGTGATCTTTCTGTCCATGCCGGAGATGACGCGGCGCGGCAGCCATATCCAGGTCAATCTGATCTTTGACAGTCTGTCGCCACCGCGCGCCCGCCGCCTGCGCTTCGCCATTGGCGTGCTCGCGGCCGCCGCCTGCCTGGCCGCCACCTGGATCACCGGCAACGAGACATGGCGGCAATATTCGCAAGGCGTGTGGACGCTGTCCGCCGTTCCGATTCCGAAATGGTGGGTGTCGATCCTCATTCCCTACGGCATGCTGAGCTCAGGCCTCCATTTCCTCCGCCATCTCGGCCGCGACACCGGCGACACACTGATGATCGGCGGACCGGATTCATGACTTGGTGGGTCGCGCTCACCGGCGGCATGGTGCTGCTGTTGTCCTTGTTCCTGCTCGGCGTGCCGATCTTCGTCGCCTTCGTGGTGCTCAACGTTATCGGCGTGTTCGCCTTCTTCGGCGCGTCGGGCTTCGGCCTGTTCGCCAACAGCATCTATGCCACCGCCACCTTGGGGGCGTTGTCGGCGGTGCCGCTCTTCATCGTCATGGGGGAGATTCTGTTCCGCTCCGGCGCCATGGACGTGCTGTTCGATTCGCTCGACCGCCTCATCGGCCGCATCCGCGGCCGCCAATATGTCTTATGCATCGTGCTCTCGGCCATTCTCGGCGCGCTGTCGGGCGCCGCCATGGCGGTGGCCGGCCTGCTCGGCCGCTCGCTGTTTCCCACCATGCGCAAGCGCGGCTACGACACGCAGTTCTCGGCCGGCACGATTCTCGCCGGTGCCAGCCTCGATCCGATCATCCCGCCGAGCGTGCTCGCCGTCATCATTGCGACCTTGGCGGATGTCTCCGCCGGCAAGATGCTGATCGCCGGCATCCTGCCCGGCCTCCTGCTGACCGGCATGTTCCTCGTCTACATCATCGTGCGCGTGCGCTATGAGCCCACCCTTGCGCCCGACATCGCCGTCGACATGGCCGAGCGCAAGAGCGGCAGCGCGCTCCTGGCGCTCGCCCGGATGGTCCCTTCGGTGTTCGTCTTCTTCATGGTCATGGGGCTGATCATGCTCGGCATCGCCACGCCGACCGAAGCCGCGGCGACCGGCGTGCTCGGCGCCATCCTGCTCGCGGCATATTACCGCGGCCTGTCGTGGCGGATGATCGCGGACGCGCTCGCTTCGGCCGCGACCGTCGCCTCGCTACTCCTCGTCATCATGTGCTCGGCCGTGATGTTTTCGCAGCTCCTGACGTTCACCGGCGCCACTCGCGCCCTCGGCCAGTTCGTCGTCGACCTCAAGCTTTCCGGCGCGCTCATGCTGTTCGCCATGATGGCGCTGCCGTTCGTCCTGTTCATGTTTCTCGACCAGGTCGCTCTGATGCTGGTGCTGATCCCGATCTATCAGCCCATCATCAGGATCTACGACTTCGACCCGATCTGGTTCTGGACGCTGTTCCTGGTCGTCGCCACCGTCGGCGGCCTCACCCCGCCGTTCGGCTACGTGCTGTTCGCGCTCAAGAGCGCCGCCCCCGACGTGCCGATGACGACGATCTTCCGCGCCTCATGGCCGTTCGTGTGGATCATCTGCCTCGGCATGCTGATCATGGCGCTCGTTCCCGACATCATCACCTTGCTGCCGCGCCTGATGGGCTCGAAGTGACGGAGCTGCGGCGCCGAGTTGTCGAAGATGTGCACTTGGCTGCTGGAGGCGGCGCAGACGAGCGAGAAGGCGATCGCACGCATCCTCAAGACCTATCGCATTCGCCGCTTGAATGCCGCAGAAGTGCTGCGCATCCTGCGCCAGCCGCCGCTCGTGGTGGCGCCCGGAACAACCGAGGCCGCGACTGCCCATATCCGCACCATCGCGGCGCGTCTGCGGCTCATCAATCAGCAGCGCGGGGTTACCGCCCCGCCAATTACGCTTTACAAACGCTAGGAGGTCCTACTGATTCCTGCAAGGAGACGGATCCGTGGCGATGAGCGCCGGCTATATTCCGTTCCATCCCAATCCGTCGAAGCCGCGTTACCGGCCGCCCGCCGGCGCGGTCGATGCGCATTGTCACGTCTTCGGCCCCGAGCACAGGTTTCCCTACGCGCCGGAACGCAAGTACACGCCGTGCGACGCACCCAAGGAAAAGCTGTTCGCGCTGCGGGATTTTCTTGGGTTCGACAAGAACGTGATCGTGCAGGCGAGCTGTCACAGCAAGGACAATCGGGCCATGGTCGATGCGCTCGAGAGCGCCAACGGCAAGGCCAGAGGCGTGGCCTTCGTGGGCCAAGAGGTGACCGACGGCGAGCTCGAGGCCATGGACCGCGCCGGCGTCCGCGGCGTGCGCTTCAACTTCGTCAAGCGGCTGGTGGATTTCACGCCGCGCGACGTGCTGGAGCGCATCGCGGCCCGTGTCGCCCCGCTTCGCTGGCACATCGTCGTCTATTTCGAAATGCCTGATCTCCCTGAGCTCGAGCCCTTCTTCACCGCGCTGCCGACGACCGTGGTGGTCGATCACATGGGGGTGCCGAGCGTGGCGAAAGGGGTCGAGCATCCGGAAAATCAGCGCTTCATCCGGCTATTGGAGACGCACGAGAACTTCTGGAGCAAGGTGACGTGCCCGGAGCGCATGACGCTTGCCGGCCCCCCTTACGACGATGTCGTGCCGTTCGCCCGCACCCTGGTCGGACGCTTTCCGGACCGCGTCCTGTGGGGCACCGATTGGCCGCATCCGAACATGAAAAAGGAA
Organism: Xanthobacteraceae bacterium; assembly: GCA_045801465.1. Lineage (GTDB taxonomy): Bacteria > Pseudomonadota > Alphaproteobacteria > Rhizobiales > Xanthobacteraceae > DATFWC01. Next base: position 25,028 of record JBJMSU010000246.1, read on the forward strand.
GCGCCCGACGATGGGGTCCTGGTGGACGTGATCCCGAAGATTGCGCCGACCGCGGCCCTGCAAAAGGCGCTTCTGGTCGACAATCCCATGCGGCTTTATTGGGCCTGAGCGGCGTTGCAAAGGTGCGCCCCGGATTATAATGGTGATCCGAAACTCGTTGCTGTGGCGCAGGTCGTCAGCGCCTGAGCCACTGTCTGCAGGAGACGTTGAAATGCCCCGCGAACAACACGATTACGACGATATCCCGGGCACGTTCGTGTTCGACGCCGAGCGATCGCGCCAGGGCTATAACCTCAACATGTTCTGCATGTCGCTGATGAAGGAGGAGAACCGCAAAGCCTTCAAGGCGAATGAAGCCGCCTATCTCGACAAGTTCCGGCTGACGCCGGAACAGCGCGAGGCCATCCTCAAGCGGCAATACAACCGGATGCTCGAGCTCGGCGGCAACATCTACTTTACCGCCAAGCTGGGCGCGACCGATGGCCACTCGTTCCAGCACATGGCGGCGGTGATGACCGGCTCGACCCAGGAGGACTACGCCAAGATGATGCTGGCCGGCGGCCGATCGGTCGAAGGCAACCGCAGCAGGTCGGGCGCCGAGAAGCGCGCAAAGTCCGCACGCAAATCCAAACCGAAAACCCGCAGCAAGTCAGGATCGAAACGTGGCTAGGATCATCGCAGGAATTTCTTCGTCGCACGTGCCGGCGATCGGCGCGGCCATCGATAACGGCAGGACGCAGGAGCCCTATTGGCAGCGCGTCTTCTCCGGCTTCGAGAAATCCAAGGAGTGGATGGCGAAGGCGAAACCGGACGTCGTCATCGGCATCTACAACGACCACGCCTCCGCCTTCTCGGTCGAGATCATCCCCACCTTCGCGCTCGGCTGCGCGGCGGAATTTCCGCCCGCCGACGAAGGCTGGGGGCCGCGGCCGGTGCCGGTGGTGAAGGGCCATCCCGAACTCGCCTCGCATATCGCCCAGTCCGTCATTCTCGACGAGTTCGATCTCACCATCGTCAACAAGATGGAGGTCGACCACGGGCTCACGGTGCCGCTGAACCTGATGTTCGGGTCACCGAAGGAATGGCCGTGCCCAGTCATTCCGCTCGCCGTCAACGTCGTGCAGTACCCGCCGCCCACCGGCCGCCGCTGCTTCATGCTCGGCAAGGCCATCCGCAAGGCGGTGGAATCCTATCCCGAGGATCTCAAGGTCGTGGTGTTCGGCACCGGAGGCATGTCGCACCAGATTTCCGGGCCGCGCGCCGGCCTGATCAACAGCAAGTTCGACAAGGCCTTCCTCGACAACCTGACCAAGGACCCGAAGAAGCTCACCCGCATCTCCCACCTCGAATTCATGCGCGAGGCCGGGGCCGAAGGCATCGAGATGGTGATGTGGCTGGTCATGCGCGGCGCGATCGACGACAAGGTGGACGAGGTCTACCGCTTCTATACCGTGCCGGCCTCGAACACGGCGGTCGGCCACATCATCCTCGAGAACAGGCAACGGTCCGGGCCCAAGCGCACGGCTGCGCGCAAGAGTAAGAGCAAGCGCAGCGCGCCGGCCACGACCAGGCGCGCGGCCGCGCGCGCGAAGACGGCCGTACGGAAAGGTTGAGCAATGAAAATTTGCGTTGCCGGCCAGGGCGCCTTCGGCCAGAAACACCTGGACGCCTTGAAACGCATTCCCGAGGTGGAAGTCACCTCGCTGGTGGGCGGCAATCAGGATGCGACCGCGGAGGTCGCCAAGAAGTACGGCATTCCCCACTATACCGGCGAGCTCAGCGAGGGCATTAAGCGCGCCGACGCGGTGATCCTGACCACGCCCACCAAGATGCACTTCCGTCAAGGCGAGCAGGTCATGCGCGCCGGCAAGCATGTGCTGATCGAAATCCCGATTACCGACAGCGTCGAGGACGCCGATAATCTGGTGCGGATCGCCAAGGAGACCGGCGTCGTGGCCATGGGCGGCCATGTCCGCCGCTTCAACCCCAGTCACCAGTGGATCCACAAGCGCATCGAGAAGGGCGAGCTCACGATCCAGCAAATGGACGTGCAGACCTACTTCTTCCGCCGCAGGAACATCAATGCGGCCGGCAATCCGCGCAGCTGGACCGACCATCTGCTGTGGCACCATGCCGCCCACACGATCGACCTGTTCCAGTACCAGGCCGGCGAGACCATCTCCGACTGCTATGCGGTGCAGGGACCGATCCACCCTGAGCTCAATATCGCCATGGACATGGGCATCGTAGCGAGAGTGCCGTCGGGCGCGATCCTCACGCTGTCGCTCTCGTTCAACAACGACGGGCCGCTCGGCTCGTTCTTCCGCTACATCTGCGACAACGGCACCTACAAGGCGTTCTACGACGACCTGTCCGACGGCAAGGACAACCGCATCGACGTGTCGAAAGTGGACGTGTCGATGGACGGCATCGAGCTCGAGGACCGCGAATTCATCGCCGCCATCAGGGAGAAGCGCGAGCCGAACGCCAGCCTCGCCCAGGTCCTTCCCTGCATGCGCGTGCTTGGCCGGCTGGAGCAGATCGTCGACCCGAAGCGCCAGGCGCACGCATAACACTTGCGGCGGGGGCGCGCAGGGGGCAAGCGCCGGCCCTGGGCTCACGCCGGCGGTGCGGGCTTCACCTTTGCGAAAAGTGATCCTGGCGCCCGCCGGCGGCGCTTCTCTCCACGGTGTTTCCGCTGTACGGAAACGGCGGAACAAGTTGGAACTCAAACTATTTGCTCGGGTCGGTTGAGCTATACTCGACGAAACGGAGGAAACGTGATGCACAGATACTTGGTTTCAGGCTTGGCGGCGTTCGCGCTTGCCGCGGTCGCTGGAGATGCGCTTGCCCAAGACGCCGTGAAGATCGGGCTCATCCTGCCGATGACCGGCCAGCAGACCTCGACCGGTAAGCAGATCGACGCCGCGGTCCGTCTCTACATGCAGCAGAACGGCAGCACGGTCGCGGGCAAGAAGATCGAGGTGATCCTCAAGGATGACGCCGCCGTCCCCGACACGACCAAACGCCTCGCCCAGGAATTGATCGTCAACGACAAGGTGAGCTTCATCGCCGGCTTCGGCGTCACCCCGGCCGCGCTTGCTGCGGCTCCGCTGGCGACCCAGGCCAAGGTCCCGCAGATCGTTATGGCGGCGGGCACCTCCATCATCACCGAGCGCTCGCCCTATATCGCCCGCACCAGCTTCACCCTGGCCCAGTCGACCGTTCCCATGGCCGAATGGGCGGCCAAGAACGGCATCAAGAAGGTCGCCACGATGGTGTCGGACTACGCGCCGGGGGCGGACGCGCAGGGCTCGTTCAAGGACGCCTTCAGCAAGGCCGGCGGGGAGATCGTCGCCGAGATCAAATTCCCGCTGGCGAGCCCGGATTTCGCGCCGTTCCTGCAGCGTGCGGCGGATGCCAAGCCCGACGCGGTGTTCGTGTTCGTCCCGTCGGGGCAGGGCGCGCAGTTCGTCAAGCAGTTCGTCGAGCGCGGGCTCGACAAGGCCGGCGTGAAGATCATCGGCCCGGGCGACGTCACCGACGACGACCTTCTCAACGGCATGGGCGACGTGGTGATCGGCACGGTGACGGCGCACTTCTACTCGGCGGCGCACCCCTCGGAGAAGAACAAGGCGTTCGTCGACGCGTTCAAGAAAGCGAACAACTTCCGGCCGAACTTCATGGCGGTGGGCGGCTACGATGGCATCCATCTGATCTACGAAGCGATCAAGAAGACGAATGGCGCAACCGACGGCGAGGCGCTCATCAATGCCATCAAGGGCATGAAATGGGAGAGCCCGCGGGGCCCGGTCCAGATCGATCCTGACACCCGGGACATCATCCAGAACGTCTATATGCGCAAGGTTGAGAAGACCGGCGGCGAACTGTACAACGTCGAGTTCGCGACGTTCGACGCGATCAAGGATCCGATCAAGGCTGCCGCCAAGAAGTAGCCGAGCAACGACCCGCAACACGGGGAAATTTGAGGGACGTAGAGAGGCGCAGCTTCACCTCTCCCGATTGGGGAGAGGTCGGCGCGCGCCGCGCGCCGGGTGAGGGGGACTGTCTTGGCTTCTACCATGAATCTTATCCCCCTCACCCCAACTCTCTCCCCGCTGGGGAGAGGGAGCGCGCCCAGTTTGCCGCTACTCTTTCGAGCAAACGACAAGGCGCTGGGGCAGCGACGTCCATGCTGACGATTCTGTTCGACGGTATTGCCTACGGCATGCTGCTGTTCGTCCTGGCATGCGGGCTCGCCGTCACCCTGGGGCTGATGAACTTCGTCAATCTCGCCCATGGCTCGTTCGCCATGGCGGGCGGATATATCAGCCTCGTTCTCGTCAACCGTCACGGCGTGCCGTTCTTTGCCGCCCTGCCGCTCGCCTTCGTGGTGACGGCGCTCATCGGTGCCCTGTTCGAGCGCACCCTCTACGTCCATGTCTATGCGAAGTCCCACCTCGACCAGGTGCTGTTCACCATCGGTCTCGTCTTCATGTCGGTCGCCGCGGTCGATTACGTCATGGGATCGCAGCAGCAGTACATCCAGCTCCCCGCCATGCTGCAGGGGCAGGTGAATCTGCTCGGGCTCAACGTCGGCAAATACCGGCTGCTCATCATCGTGATCTGCGGGCTGTTGACGATCGCGCTGCAGCTCACTCTGGCCCGCACGCGATTCGGCAGTCGCCTGCGCGCGTCGGTCGACGACCCGCGCGTCGCCAGCGGGCTCGGCATCCACGTCAATGGCGTGTTCGCCGTCACCTTTGCGGTCGGCTCGGGTCTGGCCGGTCTCGGCGGTGCGCTGGGGGCGGAAATCCTCGGCCTCGACCCGACCTTCCCGCTGAAATTCATGATCTACTTCCTGATCGTGGTGACGGTCGGCGGCACCTCCAGCATCACCGGTCCGTTCCTCGCCTCGCTCCTGCTCGGCATCGGCGATGTTGCCGGCAAATATTACGTGCCGAAGTTCGGCGCATTCGTGATCTACACGATCATGATCGTAGTCCTGATCTGGCGGCCGCAAGGCCTGTTCGCGCGGGCGACGGCGCGATGAGCGGCGGAGAGCCATGATGTCTCGGCCGCTTCAGGAAGGCGTCAGTCGCTACCTCGTCGACCGCGCGCGCTGGCATCCGCTGGAGCTCGCCTTCTGGGTGGTCGCCCTGGCGTCCGTATTCCTGCTCTCGGGCAAGCATTTGATCCTGACGGAGATCGTGGTGCTTGCGCTGTTCGCGCTCTCGCTCGACCTCATCCTCGGCTATTCCGGCATCATCTCGCTGGGACATGCTGCCTATTTCGGTTTTGCCGGCTACGTGGCGGGGCTCCTCGCCAAACACAACATCATCACCGAACCGGTGCTGGCGCTGATCGTCTCCGGCCTTGCTGCCGCGCTCCTCGGCTTCGTCACCAGCTTCCTCGTGCTGCGCGGGTCCGACCTCACCCGCCTGATGGTGACGCTCGGCGTGTCGCTGGTGCTGCGAGAGATTGCCAACCAGATCGATTGGCTCACCGGCGGCGCCGACGGCCTGCAGGGCATCGTCATGGCTCCGGTGCTCGGGCTGTTTCCCTTCGACCTCGCCGGCCACGTGGCCTACGTATACTCCCTGTGCGTACTGTTCATCATGGTGCTGCTGGCGCGGCGCATCGTGAATTCGCCGTTCGGCCTCTCGCTGCGGTCGGTGAAAGACAACCCGGTGCGCGCATCGGCGCTCGGGATTCCGGTCAACGGGCGCCTCGTGGCGATGTATACGGTTGCCGCCGGATATGCCGGAATTGCCGGCGCATTGCTGACGCAGACGACCCAGTTCGTTTCCCTCGACGTTCTCTCCCTGGAGCGCTCCGCCGATGTCCTCCTGGCGCTGGTGATCGGCGGCACGGGGTACCTCTATGGCGGCATCATCGGCGCGATCCTGTTCAAGCTGATGCAGGACTATCTCGCCAACCTCACCCCGCAATATTGGCAGTTCTGGATCGGGCTGGTGCTGGTGATCATCGTGCTCGTCGGCCGCGAGCGCCTGACCAACTGGACCACACCGGTGCGCGCGTTCCTGGCGCGGCTCGGACCGCGTGCGGCGCATCCAGTGGAGACCGCGCCCGCTTCCACCGTCGACGAGCGTTGACGCATGGCGCCCGTGCTGGAAACCATAGGGCTGGTCAAGCGGTTCGGCGGCATCACCGCTGCCAGCGACGTTTCGCTGCAGATCGAGAAGGGCGCACGCCACGCCCTGATCGGACCCAATGGCGCCGGCAAGACCACGGTCGTCAACCTGCTGACCGGGATGTTGCGGCCGAGCGAGGGGCAAATCCTCCTCGACGGTCAGGACATCACCAACTCCGAACCGCACATGCGGGTCCGCCGCGGCATCGCCCGGACGTTCCAGATCAACCAGCTGTTCGCCGAACTCACCCCGATCGAGGCGATCGGGCTTGCCGTGTCCGAGCGCATGGGGACGGGACGGCAATGGTGGCGCCTGCTCGGCCGCAGGCCGGAGGTGGTGGAGGATATTATCGGCATCATCGAGCAGTTTCAGCTCGCCGATGTCATGTACGACCGCACGGCGATTTTGCCCTATGGCAAGCAGCGCCTCCTGGAGATCGCGCTGGCGATCGCCTGCCGGCCGCGCGTGCTCCTGCTCGACGAACCGGCCGCCGGCGTCCCCGAGGCGGAACGCCATGAGATTCTCACCACGGTCGCAAGCTTGCCGAAGGACGTCACGGTGCTGCTCATCGAGCACGATATGGATCTCGTCTTCAGCTTCGCCGACCGGATTTCCGTGCTGGTCAACGGGGCGCTGTTCGCCGACGGAACACCCGACGCCGTCGCGCGCGACGCCCGCGTCAAGGCCGTCTATCTGGGCGAGACGTTCGATGCCTGACCTGCTCAGGATCGAGGGGCTGACCGCCGGCTACGGCGAAGCCACCGTGCTGTCGGACATTTCGCTTGTCGTCGCCGAAGGCCAGTCGGTCGCGCTGCTCGGCCGCAACGGCATGGGCAAGACCACGCTGGTCAATTCCGTCGTGGGCATTACGCGCTATCTCGGCGGCGCCATCCTGCTCGACGGCAAGAACATCGCGCGGCTGCGCCCCGACCAGCGGGCGCATGCCGGGGTCGGCTGGGTCCCGCAGGAACGCAACATCTTCAAATCGCTGACCGTGCACGAGAACCTCACCGCGATCGCGCGGCCGGGGCGATGGACGGCGGAGCGGATTTACGGGCTGTTCCCGCGTTTGCGCGAGCGCCAACGTAATCTCGGCAACCAGCTTTCCGGCGGTGAGCAGCAAATGCTGGCAGTCGGTCGCGCCCTGATCCTCAACCCGCGCATCCTGCTGTTGGACGAGCCGCTGGAAGGCCTCGCCCCCATCCTGGTCGAGGAATTGCTGGTGGTGTTGCAGCGGGTGATCCGCGAGGAAGGCATATCGGCGATCGTGGTCGAGCAGAATGCGCAGAAGATCCTGGGCGTCACCGACCGCGCCGTGATCCTCGAGCGCGGCACGGTCGTGCATGAAGCCGACAGCGCCGGCCTCAAGGCGGATCGCACGATGCTCGAACGCTATCTCGGGGTCACGGCTATGGCCGGCCCCGGCCGCGCGGCGAGGAGGCATTGAGCAAACACTGACGGCAATGCCGTGGCGTGGGAGGGGTCCCACGGACCGATTCCGTGGCGTCAAGTTTTGTGGTTGACGGCCTCGGCGATCCCGGCTTCGTTTTCACAGAAACCGCGCTAATGCGCGCAAAGGCACCGGCGCGCGGTACCATCGAGGATTTAGGGAGGTTGCCTGATGAAACGAACCAAGCCGCCGTTCCGCGCCGATCTGGTCGGCAGCTTTCTGCGGCCGGCCGCCATCAAGGAGGCGCGGGCGAAGCGCGAGAAGGGCGAGATCTCGGCTGGCCAGCTCAAGGAGGTCGAGGATCGCGAGATCAGGAACGTCATCAGGAAGCAGGAAGACGTCGGGCTGCAGGTCGCGACCGACGGCGAATTCCGTCGCGCGTGGTGGCATTACGATTTCTTCAGCATGCTCGACGGCATGGAGCTCTACGAGCTCGACCACGGCATCCAGTTTCAGGGGGTGCAGACCAAGGCGCAGGGCATCCGCGTGGTGGGGAAGCTCGGGTTTTCCAATCATCCAATGCTGGAGCACTTCAAGTTCCTCCAGGCGAACACGCGCGTCACGCCGAAGATGACGATTCCAAGCCCGAGCGTGCTGCACTTTCGTCTCGAGCCCGGTGCCGTGGACAAACGGCTCTACGCCAGCAACGACGGCATCTTCGAGGACCTGGGCAAGACCTATCAGCAGGCCGTGAAGGCGTTCTACGACGCGGGCTGCCGTTACCTGCAGTTCGACGACACCGCGTGGGCCTACTTGTGCTCCAAGGAGGAACTGAGAAAGGCCAAGGAGCGCGGCATCAATGTCGACCGGGTGGCGCAGGACTATGCCGGCGTCATCAACCGGGCGCTGGAGGGCAAGCCCGACGACATGATCATCACGACCCACGTGTGCCGCGGCAATTTCCGTTCGACCTGGATTGCCGAGGGCGGTTACGAGCCGGTCGCCGAAATCCTGCTCGGCGGGGTGAACTACGACGGCTATTTCCTCGAATACGATACCGAGCGCGCCGGCGGCTTCGAGCCGCTGCGCTTCCTGCCCAAGGGCGACAAGATCGTCGTGCTCGGGCTGATCACCTCGAAATCCGGCACGCTGGAAAAGAAGGACGACGTCAAGCGCCGGATCGATGAGGCGGCGAAGTTCGCCACGCTCGACCAGTTTGCGCTAAGCCCGCAATGCGGTTTCGCCTCGACCGAGGAAGGAAACATCCTCACCGAGGACCAGCAATGGGCGAAAATGCGCGAGATCGTGGAGCTCGCCGAAGAAGTCTGGGGGAAATAACGGATGGCGCAAAGGACCAGGCCGCCGTTCCGCGCCGACCATGTCGGCAGCCTGCTGCGTCCCGCCTCGCTCAAGGAGGCACGCGCCCGACATGACAAGGGCGAGATCACATCCGGCGAGCTCGAGGCGGTGGAAGACCGCGAGATCGAAAAGGTCGTCAAGAAGCAGGAGGAGATCGGTCTTCGCGCCGTCACCGACGGCGAGTTCCGCCGCTCGTGGTGGCATTTCGATTTCTATAAGGGCCTCGACGGCGTCGAGATGTATTCCACCGGCGCCGGGATCAAGTTTGCCGGCGTGGAAACCAAGGCGGAGAGCGTGCGGGTGGTCGACCGCGTCGGTTTTTCCCGCCATCCGCATGTCGAGCACTTCCGCTTCCTCAAGGACCACACGCGTGCGGTCGCCAAGATGACGATCCCGGCGCCCAGCACGCTGCACTTTCGCCAGGGACGCCAGGCGATCAGCCGGGAGGTGTATCCCGATCTCGACGCCTTTTTTGACGATCTCGCGGCGGCCTATCGCAAGGCCATCCGCGCCTTCTACGATGCGGGCTGCCGCTATCTGCAGTTCGACGACACCGCGTGGTCGATGCTGTGCGACCGGCGCGAGCGCGAGCATTCGCGCGAACGCGGGGATGATCCCGACAGCCTGCCGTCGCGCTACGCCCGCATGACCAATCAGGCGCTCAAAGATCGTCCGGCCGACCTGACCATCACCATGCATTCGTGCCGCGGCAATTTCCGATCGACCTTCATCGCCTCCGGCGGCTACGAGCCGGTGGCGGAGCACTTGCTGGGCGAGGTCGATATCGACGGCTATTTTCTCGAATACGACACCGACCGCGCCGGCGGGTTCGAGCCGCTGCGCTTTGTCCCCAAGGGCAACAAGATCGTCGTGCTCGGCCTCGTCACCTCGAAGAGCGGAACGCTGGAGAAGAAGGACGATCTCAAGCGTCGCATCGACGAGGCGAGCAAGTATGTCGATCTCGACCAGCTCGCGCTCAGCCCGCAATGCGGCTTCGCCTCGACCGAGGAAGGCAACGTGCTTGCCGAAAACGAGCAGTGGGCGAAGCTCGCCATGATCGTCGAGCTGGCCGACGAGGTATGGGGGAAATAGCACACGGTCGTCCCCGCGAAGGCGGGGATCCATGAACACCGACGAACGAAAATGGACACCGGCAACGCATTGCCTTCATCAACCCGACCGTGGCTATGAGTCCCCGCCTCCGCGGGGACGACGGCCGGCTAGTGGGCGACACGGGGGCGTCTCGATGCAACGAACCAAGCCACCCTTTCGCGCCGATCACGTCGGCAGCCTGTTGCGACCCGCGGCGCTCAAAGCGGCGCGGGTCAAGCGCGAGAAGGGCGAGATCACGGCGGATGAGCTGAAAAAGGTCGAGGACCGCGAAATCGAAAAGGTCATCGCCAAGCAGGAGTCGGTCGGATTGCAATCGGTGACCGACGGCGAGTTCCGCCGTGCCTTCTGGAACTACGATTTCCTCGGTGCACTCGATGGGGTCGAAGCCTATCTGGGCGAGCGCAAGATCAGGTTTCAGGGGCCGCAACCGCGGCCGATGATGCTGCGCGTGACCGGGAAGCTCGGCAGCTTCAGCGGCCATCCGATGCTCGAGCATTTCCGCTTCGTCAAGGCGCACACGCGCGCCGTAGCGAAGATGACGATCCCGTCGCCGACCTCGCTGCACTTCCGCTACGGCCGCGATGCGGTGCCGGAGGCGATCTATCCGGCGATGGACGATTTCTATGCCGACCTGGGACAGAGCTACCGCAAGACCGTCAATGCCTTTGCGGATGCCGGCTGCCGCTACCTCCAGCTCGACGAAGTCAACCTCGCCTATCTGTGCGATCCCGCGCTGCGCCAGCAGGTGAAGGACCGCGGCGACGATCCGGAGCTGTTGCCGAGCGTCTATGCCGGCATGATCAACACGGCGATCTCCGACATCCCCGCCGACATGACGATCACCATGCATCTGTGCCGCGGCAATTTCCAGTCGACGTTCGTGGCGAGCGGCGGTTACGAGCCGGTGGCGGAGCTCTTGTTCAATACCATCAACGTGCACGGCTATTTCATGGAATACGATACCGAGCGCGCCGGCGGCTTCGAGCCGCTGCGCTTTGTCCCCGCGGACAAGACCATCGTGCTTGGGCTCGTCACGTCCAAGAGCGGAAAGCTCGAATCCAAGGACGAGATCAAGCGGCGGATCGATGCGGCGGCCAAGTTCGTCGATCCCGAGCAACTGGCGTTGAGCCCGCAATGCGGCTTCGCCTCCACCGAAGAGGGGAATATCCTCAAGGAGGACGAGCAGTGGGCGAAGCTCGAGATGATCGTCGAAACCGCACGCGAAGTGTGGGGAAATTAGCGGGAGGAAAACATGCGTGAAATGCTCGACCGGCGCGGCATCGTATGCCGTCTCGCCTCCGCGGCCGCCATGCTGGCGGTCCTGTTCGCCGCCGGGTCGGCGCGCGCGGCCGACCCGATCACCATCGGGTTCGGCATGGCGCTCACCGGGCCGCTGGCGGCCAACGGCAAGATGTCGCTGTTGGCGATGAAGATCTGGGAGGAGGACGTCAACGCCAAGGGCGGCCTCATGGGGCGCCCCGTCAAGCTCGTCTATTACGACGATCAGAGCAGCCCGTCGACCATCCCGGGCATCTATACGAAGCTGCTCGACGTCGACAAGGTCGACTTCGCGGTCAGCGCCTATGCGTCGACGCAGATCGCGCCGGCGATGCCGATCATGATTCAGAAGAAGCGGCTGTTCATCAGCCTGTTCGGCACCGGCATCAACGACGAGTTCAACTACGACCGCTACTTCTCCATGCTGCCGACCGGGCCGACCCCGAAGCCGACCTTCACCAAGGGCTTGTTCAAGGTGGCGCTGGCGCAGAATCCGAAGCCGCAGAGCGTCGCCATCGTGGCGGCGGATGCCGAGTTCGGGCGCAATGCCTCCGACGGCGCACGCGAGAACGCGCAAAAAGCCGGGTTGAAGATCGTCTACGACAAGACCTATCCGCCGACCACCGCCGACTTCACCCCGATCGTGCGGGCGATCCAGGCCGCCAACCCGGATCTCGTCGTCATCTGCTCCTATCCGCTCGATTCCGTCGGCTTGGTGAAGGCCATCAACGAGCTCGGCTACAAGCCGAAGATGATCGGCGGCGCCATGGTCGGCCTGCAGGCGACCGTGTTCAAGACCCAGCTCGGTCCGCTGCTCAACGGCATCGTCAATTATGAGACCTGGATTCCGGCGCCCACCATGCAGTTCCCCGGCTCGATGGAGCTGCTCAAGAAGTACCAGGCGCGCGCCGGGAGCGAAGGCGTCGACCCGCTCGGCTACTACATGCCGGTCTGGGCCTATGCGTATCTGCAGGTCCTCGGCCAGGCCATCGAGGACACCAAGAGCCTCAAGGACGACGTGCTGGCCGACCACATCCGCAAGACCACGTTCAAGACCGTGGTCGGCGACGTGAAATTCGGCGACAAGGGCGAATGGGCGGAAGACCGCATGCTGCTGGTCCAGTTCCAAAACATCAAGAGCAACAGCATCGACGACTTCCGCGATCTTAAGACGGAGGTGATCCTCGACCCGCCGCAATACAAGTCCGGCGACGTGATCTACCCTTACGCCGACGCGAAGAAGTAGCCCACGAACAGCGTCGCAAAGGATTTGAATGCGAAAGCCCACAATCCGTGGAGGAAGGCAGGGCCGTGCCACTTGCTCACCTCTCCCCGCGTGCGGGGAGAGGTCGGATTCCGAGCGCAGCGAAGGAATCCGGGTGAGGGGGCGCCGCCATTCGCCCAATCGCTTTGAACGTACCTCTTAGGGGTTCGTTGTTGCCTCATCCAAAGCGGCCGCGATTGTCTCCAGCACACCATCTATGTTGCCGAGGACGTCGTTATTCCAGAAGCGCAAGACTCGATAGCGATGACCCGCGAG
>JBJMSU010000011.1:0-16362 GCA_045801465.1 Xanthobacteraceae bacterium
GAGATGCTCATCGGCGGCGTCGGCATCGGCTTCTTCATCTGGGATGCCTGGAACTCCTCGCATATCAGCGAGATCATTCTGGCCCTCGTCTATGTCGGACTGATCGGCTTCGTGCTCGACCGCATCGTCGCCGCGCTCGCCACCTTCGTGACCCGCGGCACGGCCGCCAATTGAGGACGCCATGACGGCCTATTTGCAGATCGATCACCTGAGCAAGACCTACGCGCGCGGCGCCCAGCACACCCAAGTGCTGTGCGACATCACGCTCGGGATCGAGAAAGGCGAGTTTGTCTCCATCATCGGGCACTCCGGCTGCGGGAAGTCGACGCTGCTCAACGTTGTCGCCGGATTGACGCCAGCGACGACGGGCGGCGTGATCCTCGAGGGCCGCGAGGTCGACGAGCCGGGGCCCGATCGCGCAGTGGTCTTCCAGAACCACTCGCTGCTGCCCTGGCTGACGGCTTACGACAACGTGCGTCTGGCCGTCGACAAGGTATTCGCCGCGACGAAAAAGCGCTCGAAGCGCCACGACTGGACGATGCACAACCTCGACCTCGTCCAGATGGCGCATGCCAAGGACAAGCGCCCGGCCGAGATTTCCGGCGGCATGAAGCAGCGCGTCGGTCTCGCCCGCGCGCTTGCCATGGAGCCCAAGGTGCTGCTGCTCGATGAGCCGTTCGGCGCGCTCGACGCGCTGACGCGGGCGCACCTGCAGGATTCCGTGATGGTGCTGCACCAGAAGCTCAGCAACACCGTGCTGATGATCACGCATGACGTGGACGAAGCCGTGCTGCTCTCCGATCGCATCGTCATGATGACCAACGGCCCGTCCGCGCGCATCGGCGAGGTGCTCGAGGTGCCGCTGGCACGCCCGCGCAAACGGCTCGTGCTGGCGGCAAGCCAGACCTATCTGAAATGCCGCCAGCGGGTGCTCGAATTCCTCTACGAGCGTCACCGCTTCATCGAGGCGGCGTGAACATGAGCGAGCCCCTCGTCGTCATTGGCAACGGCATGGCGGCGACCCGCTTCGTGGCGGAGCTGACATCCCGCGCGCTCGGCCGTTACGCAGTCGCCATTGTCGGGGAGGAGCCGCGGCTCGCCTACAACCGGGTGCTGCTCTCGTCCGTGCTGGCGGGCGAGGTCGAACGCAACGACATCGTGCTGAAGTCTGCGTCCTGGTGGCGCGAGCGCGGTGTCACCGTACTGTACGGGCATGCCGCGGTGGCGATCGATCCGCAGATCCGCCGCGTCCGCCTCGCCAACGGTGCGACGCTGCCCTACTCCAAGCTCGTTCTTGCCACCGGATCGCGGCCGATCCGGCTCGCCGTGCCGGGCATGGATCTGCGCGGCGTGCTCACCTTCCGTGATCTCGGCGACGTTGCGGCGATCGAAGCGGCCGCGGCGGCGGGACGCAAAGCCGTCGTTATCGGCGGCGGCCTGTTGGGCCTCGAGGCCGCTTACGGCCTCGCCAAGGCGGGCGCTCAGGTGACGGTTCTGCACCTGATGGACCGCCTGATGGAGCGGCAGCTCGACGGCAAAGCCGCCGCCATGCTCAAGCGCGCCATCGAACGCAAAGGCATCGCGGTCGAGCTCGAAGCCGCGACGGCGGCACTGCGCGGACCGGGTCGCGTGGAAGCCGTCGAGCTCACCGACCGGCGCAGCATCGCGGCCGATCTCGTGGTCGTCGCCATCGGCATTCGCGCGAATGTCGAGCTGGCACGCGGCGCCGGGCTCAAGATCGACCGCGGCATCGTCGTCGATGACGGCCTCGCTACCAGCAGCGCCGGCATTCATGCCATTGGCGAGTGCGCCGAACATCGCGGCGTGTGCTACGGGCTCGTCGAGCCCGCTCATGAGCAGGCGACCGTGCTGGCGCGCCGCCTCGCCGGCGATCCGGCCGTGGCCTATCCCGGCAGCGTGGTCGCGACCAACCTAAAGGTTTCGGGGGTCAACGTCTTCTCGGCCGGCGACCTCATGGGCGCACCGGGCACCGAGAGCATCGTGCTGCACGATCCCGGCCTCGACACCTACAAGAAGCTCGTGATCGCCGACGACCGGCTGGTCGGCGCCGTGCTGTATGGCGATACCGAGGATGGGCTCTGGTATCTCGACCTCATTCGCTCCGGCGTCTCGATCGAGAGATTCCGCGACGATCTCGTGTTCGGCCGCGCACTGGTCGAGCGCATGGCCGCGTGAGGAAACGATGTCCGGCGATTTTGCGCCCGACCAGAAACGCTACCTCGAAGGCTTCGTCTCCGGGCTCACGGCTGCACGCGCTGCGCGCGGGAGCGCGCCGGCAGGCTCGGAGCCGAGCGGGCCCGACGCGGTCCACCTCAAGGCGCAGGACAGGGTCGTGGCCGCCGGCGGCAAGCTGAGCGAGCAGGAGAAGTTCAAGCGCGAGCTGCACCCGTTCGATGCCTATCAGCGGCTGAAGGAGCAGGCCGACAAGAACGAGCCGCCGAAGCCGGCCGACAATTTCCGCTGGCGCTATTACGGCCTGTTCTACGTCGCGCCGGCGCAGAACTCGTACATGTGCCGGCTGCGGATGCCCAACGGCATCCTCAATCACCGGCAATTCGCCGGCGTGGCGGATCTGGCCGAACAGTACGGCGGCGGCTACGCGCACGTTACTACGCGCGCCAATATCCAGATCCGCGAGATCGAGCCGAAGCACGCCGTGATCGTGATCGAGGCGATCCAGGATCTGGGACTCTGCTCGCGCGGCTCCGGCACCGACAACATCCGCAACGTCACCGGCACGCCGAGCGCCGGCATCGATCCGCAGGAGCTGATCGATACCCGTCCCTTTGCGCGGGAGTGGCACTTCCATATCCTCAATGATCGCTCGCTTTACGGCCTGCCGCGCAAATTCAACGTCGGCTTCGATGGCGCCGGGCGCATTCCGGTGCTCGAGGACACCAACGACATCGGCTTCCAGGCGGTGGACGTTCGCGACGGCTTCGGCGTCCCGCCGGGCGTGTGGTTCCGCTTGGCGCTGGGCGGCATCACCGGCCACAGGGACTTCGCACGCGAGACCGGCGTGATCGTCGCGCCTGGGGACGCCACCAAAGTGGCCGACGCCGTCGTGCGCGTGTTCATCGACCATGGCGATCGCACCAACCGCAACAAGGCGCGGCTCAAATACGTGCTCGACGCCATGGGCATGGATAAGTTCCTGGCCGCCGTGGAGGAGAAGCTCGGCGCCAAGCTCATCCGCGTCCCTGTCGAGGCGATGGTGCCGCGCCCGGCGTTCGACCGCGCCGCCCATATCGGCGTGCACCCGCAGAAGCAGGCTGGCCGCAACTGGATCGGCATCGTGCTCCCGGTCGGCCGCCTCACCTGCGAACAGATGCGCGGACTTGCCAAGATCGCCGCCGATCTCGGCGACGGCGACATCCGCCTGACGGTGTGGCAGAACCTTTTGATCTCCGGTGTGCCCGATCATCAGGTGAGTTTGGCAGAGGCCGCCATCGCGGCACTCGGGCTCGGCACCAAGGCGACCTCGATCCGTGCCGGGCTTGTCGCCTGCACCGGGAACTTCGGGTGCCGCTTCTCCGCCTCGGACACGAAACGCCATGCCGAGGAGATCGCGTCCTGGTGCGAGTCGCGGGTCGAGCTCGACACCGCCGTCAACATCCATCTCACCGGGTGTCACAATTCCTGCGCACAGCACTATATCGGCGACATCGGCCTCATCGGCTGCAAGGTCGAGACGTCGGAGGACGGCGACACCGTCGAGGGCTATCACATCCTGGTCGGCGGCGGCTTCGGTCCTGATGCCGCGCTCGGTCGCGAGATTTACCGCGACGTGAAGGCTGCGGATGCGCCGCCCGTCGTCGAGCGCATGCTCAAGGCGTACCTGGCACACCGCGCCTCGGCGGCGGAGAGCTTCGCGGCGTTCACGCGCCGCCATGAGGTGGATGCACTCAAGGACATGTTCGCGGCGGAGGGTCCTGCATGACCCAGAATCTGCCGCCGCCGTTTCCGGCGCTGATACCGGATACCGCGCCGTTCTCGCCCGAGCAGCGCGCCTGGCTCAACGGCTTCTTCGCCGGCTTGGTCTCGCTCGACGGCGCCGGCGTCACCGCGCTGTCGCCCGAGCAATCGGCCGCGCTGATGCCTTCGGCCCCGCCTGTCGGCGCTCCGGGAGACGAGCGCGATGACGGCGAGGCGCCCTGGCACGACCAGACGCTGCCATTGGCCGAGCGCATGAAGCTCTCCGACGGCCGCCCCTTGCGTCGGCGCATGATGGCGGCCATGGCACAACAGGACTGCGGCCAATGCGGTTACAACTGCGAAGACTATTCGAACGCGATTTTTCGCAAGCAGGAAGAACGGCTGACTCTGTGCGTGCCCGGCGGCAAGGAAACCGCCCGTATGCTGAAGACTCTGTACGCGGAGCTTGGCCAGCCGCCGCAGCCGGTCCGAACAGAGAAAGCTCCGTCTGCTCCTGCTACGGCTGCGCCAGCCGCCGCGCCCGGACGGGGGCGCGATAATCCGACTGAAGCGGTCTTCGTCTCGCGCACGCGCCTCAACAAGCCCGGCTCCGAAAAGGAGACCTGGCACGTGGAGGTCGATCTGGCGGGCACCGGCCTCGATTACGTCGTGGGCGATTCGTTCGGTCTCTTTCCGGCCAATGATCCTTATCTTGCCGAGGCGGTGATCCGCGCCATCGACGCGCCGCCCGACTTTCCCATCGGCGGACGCACGCTGCGCGAAGTTCTCACCGACGGCGTCTCGCTCGCGCCGGCGCCCGACATGCTGTTTCAGCTCATTTCCTATCTCACCGGCGGCGCGCGACGGCAGAAGGCCAAAGCTTATGCGGCAGGCGAAGACCCGGATGGCGATGCCGCGACGCTCGACGTGCTCGCCGCGCTGGAAAAGTTTCCCGGCATCCGCCCGGACCCGGAGGCGTTCGTCGAATCGCTCGATCCGTTGCAGCCACGGCTCTATTCGATCTCGTCCTCGCCGAAAACCGATCCCGGCCGCGTCGCGCTTACGGTCGACTCGGTGCGTTATCAGGTGAATGGCCGCCGCCGTCTCGGCGTCGCCTCGACCTATCTGGCCGACCGCATCAGGCCCGGCGACAAGCTCAAGGTGTACGTGCAGCGCGCCCATGCATTCGGTCTGCCGGCGGATCCGGCCGTGCCGATCATCATGATCGGCCCCGGCACCGGCATTGCGCCATTCCGTGCGTTCCTGCACGAGCGAATGGCGACGAAGGCGCCGGGCCGCAACTGGCTGTTCTTCGGGCACCAGCGCAGCAACCACGATTTCTTCTACGAGGACGAGTTCACCGGCATGAAGGCGGCCGGTGTGCTGACGCGTCTCTCGCTCGCCTGGTCGCGCGACGGCAAGGAGAAATTCTACGTGCAGGACCGCATGCGCGAGGTCGGCCGCGATCTGTGGGCGTGGCTCGCCGACGGCGCGCATGTGTATGTGTGCGGCGACGCCAAGCGCATGGCCAAGGACGTGGAGCGGGCGCTGGTCGACATCATCGCGCAGCACGGCGTGCGCTCGACCGACGAGGCGATCGCCTTCGTGGCCGACCTCAAGAAGCGCGGTCGCTATCAGCAGGACGTGTATTGAGGCCGCTGCGATGAACGCGCTCCCGCAGCATCCGCCTGCCGTTCGCACCACGTGTCCGTATTGCGGGGTCGGCTGCGGCATTCTCGCCCGGCCCGACGGCCGTGGCGGCGCCGACATTGCCGGCGACCCGTCGCATCCGGCGAACTTCGGGCGGCTGTGTTCCAAGGGCGCGGCGCTCGCCGAGACGCTGGGCCTCGACGGCCGCCTGCTGCACCCACTGCTGCGGCAGGCAGACGGAACGCTGGCGCGCGTCGATTGGAATACGGCGCTCGACCGCGTCGCCGATGGATTCCAGCGCATCATCGCGCGCGACGGTCCCGATGCCGTGGCGTTTTATTTGTCGGGGCAACTGCTCACGGAGGATTACTACGTCGCCAACAAGCTGATGAAGGGCTTCATCGGCAGCGCCAATGCCGACACCAACTCGCGCCTGTGCATGGCGTCGTCGGTTGCCGGCCATCGCCGCGCGTTCGGCGCCGATACCGTGCCCGGCACGTATGACGACCTCGATGTCGCCGACCTCATCGTGCTGGTCGGCTCCAATGCGGCCTGGTGCCATCCGGTGCTGTTCCAGCGCATGGTCGCCAACAAGGGCGCGCGCGGCGCGAGGATCGTGGTCATCGATCCCCGCCGCACGCCGACCGCCGAGGAGGCCGATCTCTTTCTCTCCATTGCGCCCGGCATGGACACGGCGTTGTTCTCCGGGCTCCTGGTCCATTTGGCCGACAATCTTGCGCTCGACCAGGCTTATATCGCCCATCACACGGATGGTTTTGCGGCGGCACTCGCCGCGGCGCGCGCGATTGCGCCCGATGTTCCCGCGACTGCCCGCGCCACCGGGCTCGCGTCCGCCGACGTCGCCCAGTTCTTCGCATTGTTCGCCAGCACGGCGCGCGTCGTCACCGCCTTTTCGCAAGGCGTCAACCAGTCGGCCCAGGGCAGCGACAAGGTCAATGCCATTATCAATTGCCATCTCGCCACGGGGCGCATTGGCAAGCCCGGCATGGGACCGTTTTCGCTCACTGGACAGCCCAATGCGATGGGAGGCCGCGAAGTCGGCGGGCTTGCCAATCAGCTCGCCGCCCATATGGGATTCACAGCCGTAGAGGTCGACCGCGTGCGCCGGTTCTGGAAGGCGCCGCGCATGGCCGAGCGCGAGGGACTGAAGGCCGTCGATCTGTTCGACGCCGTCGCGCGTGGCGAGGTCAAGGCGCTCTGGGTGATGGCGACCAATCCGGCCGTGTCGCTGCCGCGTGCCGCTGCTGTGCGCGAGGCGCTCAAGAAGCTCGAACTGTTCGTCGTCTCGGACAACGTCATTGCCAACGATACGACCCATGCCGGAGCGCACGTGCTGCTGCCGGCCGCCGCCTGGGGCGAAAAGGATGGCACCGTCACCAATTCCGAGCGGCGCATCTCGCGCCAGCGCGCATTCTTGAAACCTCCGGGCGAAGCAATGCCCGACTGGCGCATCGTCTGCGAGGTGGCGAGCCGGCTGGGCTTCGCCGACGCATTTTCGTTTTCGTCCGCTGCCGATGTGTTCCGCGAGCACGCCGCGCTGTCGGCCTTCGAGAACGACGGCGCGCGCGATTTCGATCTCGCGGGCCTCGCCGAGGTCAGCGACGAGCAATACGCCGCGCTCGATCCCGTCCAATGGGGCGGCGATGCGTCGAAGCGTTTCTTTGCCGCCGGCGGCTTTTTCACGGCCGACCGCCGGGCGCGTTTCATCGCGCCCGCGATGCCGGCCCCGAAGGCAGCGCTCAGCGCCGAGTTTCCGTTCCGGCTCAATACCGGCCGTATCCGCGACCAGTGGCATACGATGACCCGCAGCGGCACGAGCCCGCGGCTGGGCGCGCATTGCCCCGAGCCGTTCGTCGCCATGCATCCCGCGGATGCAAAGGCCGCCGGGCTGGCCGACGGCGGGTTTGCACGCGTGACGACGCCCTTCGGCTCCTGCGTGCTCAAGGTCGCGATCGAGACCGGCCAGCGCGTCGGCTCATTGTTCGCACCCATTCACTGGAGCGACGCCACTGCCTCGATGGCGCGTGTCGGGGAGCTGGTGATGCCGGACACGGATCCCTTATCCGGCCAGCCGGAGGCCAAGGCGACGCCGGCGCGCATCGCCCCGCACGCGTTCCGCTGGCGCGGTTTTGCAGTCTCGCGCGCGTCGCTGGAGCTGCCACCCGGCACATGGTGGGCGCGCGTGGCGCTCGCCGGCGGTGCCGGGTTTCTGTTCGCCACCAACGAGACACCACAGTCCTGGCGCCAGCGTAATCTGTTCGGCCCGGACGTCGAGCTCGCCGAGTACCTGGACGAGCCGCGTCACGTCTATCGCGTCGCCGCCTATCGGCAGCGGCGTCTCGCCGGCTGCCTGTTCATCGGCCCGGCCGAAGCCGCGCCCCAGTGGGATGCCGTCAAGGCCAGTCTGGGCGCCGAGACCCTGCCGGCGACCGCGCGCCGCCTGCTGCTGTCGGGGCGTTCGGCGGATGGCCTCGCCGAGAGCGGCCCGCTGGTATGCACCTGCTTCGGGATCGGGCTGACGCAAATTCAGGACGCGCTCGCAGGACGCGCTGCCGCCAGCGTCGACGACATCAGCCGCGCGCTCAAGGCGGGTACCAATTGCGGCTCGTGCCTGCCGGAGCTCAAGCGCATCGTCAACGCGCGCGCTGTGTTGTAGGGTGGGGCAAAGGCGCTCTTGCGCGCCGTGCGCACGTGGGAGCACCTTGCGAACCCGCGTGCGCACGCGTCGCTCCGCTCCGCTTTCCCTCGCCGCTGTGGCGGCTCGCCCACCCGACACGTTTCACCGCAGCAATTGGACGATGCCCAATCTTCTCATTCTGCTCAGCTTGCCGGAAGAGATCAGGAACCGCTATCGCGACGCCCTCGCGCAGAAGTTTCCCCAGCTCGCCATCAATGTCGTCGATCATCGCTCCAAGGTTGGCCCATATATCGCGGGCGCCGATGCGCTGCTGACCTTCACGCCGATGATGGCCGACGAGGTCGTGCGCGCCGCGGTCAATCTCAAATGGATTCAGACGTTAGGCACAGGAGTGGACAACCTGGTCGATCTGCCGTCGCTGCGGAAGGACATCATCGTCACCAACGTGCACGGCATCCATGGCGCGCCGGTGTCGGAGGCGGCGCTCGCCACCATGTTCGCGCTCAGCCGCGATCTGCCGCGTTTCGTGCGCAACCAGGACCTGCGTCAGTGGGCTCGCTGGCCGGCGCGCCTGCTCGACCGCAAGACGGTGGGCATCTTCGGCGTGGGTGCGATCGCGGCGGCACTGGCGCCCCGGTGCAAGGCACTGGGCATGACCGTCATCGGCATCAGCTCCGCGCCGCGTCCGCTGCCCGGCTTCGACCGCATGTACGGCCGCGATGACCTCGTCCGCGTGGTGGCCGAGCTCGACTACTTCGTTCTGCTGACGCCGTTGACGCCGGCGACGCGCGGCATCATCGGGCCTGAGGTGCTCGCGGCCATGAAACCCACCGCCTACCTGATCAATCTCGCCCGCGGCGGCGTGGTGGACGAGGCGGCGCTGCTCGGCGTACTCGGTCGCGCCGCCATTGCCGGAGCGGCACTCGATGTCTTCGTCGAAGAGCCGCTTCCGTCCGACCATCCGTTCTGGGCGCTGAAGAACGTCATCATCACCACGCATCAGGGCGGCTTCTGCGACGTCTATCCCGACCTCGCCCTGCCGACGGTGGAAACGAATATGCGTTGCTTTCTGGCGGGAAAGACGGAAGAAATGATCAACGTGGTGGAGCACTAGACTTCGCAAGCGGGGCGCTCGAAATGCAGTTGTCGGAACGCTTGAACACCCCCATCTCGACCGCCGAGCTCGAGCGCCGGTGGGCCGCGGTGCGCGTCGCTATGGAGGCGGACAACATCGACGTCCTGCTGATGCAGAACAACAACGATCACATGGGCGGCTACGTCAAATACTTCACCGACCTGTCCGCCACCAATGGCTATCCGATGACGGTGGTGTTCCCGCGTGACGCCGACATGACCATCGTCAACCAAGGCGCGTTCGGAATGGTGAAGGAGCTGCCGCACGAAGGCGACGGCATCCGCCGCGGCGTCAAGACATGGATGACGACGCCCAGCTACGCCTCGGCGCACTATACCGCGAGCTACGATCCGGAATTGGCCGCCAAGGCGCTCAGCCCCTACGCCGGCGGCACGATCGGCCTCGTCGGCACCTACCAGATGTCGGTGGCGCTCGTCGACTATCTACGCAACGGGCGCTTCTCCAATTCGAAATTCGTCGACGCCAGCGATCTCGTCGATCGCATCAAGGTCATCAAGAGCCCGGAAGAGCAGGGGCTGGTCGTGCGCGCCGCCCATATGCAGGACGCCGCCATGCGCGCGGCTTTCGGGGCGCTGGAGCCCGGCATGCGCGATACCGACGTCGCGGCCATCGCCCAATGCCACAGCCAGCGTCACGGCAGCGAGAACGGCATCTATCTCTGCTCCTCGGCGCCGCTCGGCATCCCGACGCATATCGCCCAGCGCCATCTGCAGAACCGCGTCATCCGTGAAGGCGATTACGTGATGCTGCTGGTCGAGGACAGCGGGCCGGGCGGCATGTACACCGAGCTCGGCCGTACCGCGGTCGTCGGCAAGGTGCCGCAGCAGATGAAGGATGAGTTCGCCTTCACGCTGGAAGCGCGCCGCTTCACGCTCGGCCTCCTGAAGCCCGGCACGCCGTGCAAGACCATCTGGGAGGAGTACAACGCGTTCATGCGCCGCAATGGTCGACCTGAAGAGGCCCGCCTCTACTGCCATGGTCAGGGCTATGATCTGGTCGAGCGGCCGCTTATCCGCCACGACGAGCCGATGACGATCGAGCAGGACATGAACATCGTCGTCCACCCGACCTATACCCACAAAAACATCTCGTCCTGGGTGTGCGACAACTACCTGATCGAGGCGAACGGCCCCGGCGCGCGGCTGCACCGGTTCCCGGAGGAGATCGTCGAGCTGGGGTAACTCGGCTGCGATCGGACGCGGCGCTCGTCAGACGGCCCGCAGCAGGCTGGCGACGGAAATATCCTCATCGACGTCGGGCCAATGAATGCCGTGCCCGCGTCCGATTAGGCGCCAGTTCCGCCGCTGCTCCGCGCTTGCTTCCAGGAGACGTGGAAACCATGCAAGAGGCGCTGATAGTTCGCGCCCATCCGCCAGAAACACAACAAGCCGATCGTCCGTCACCGCGGCGTCAATCGCGGTCGCATCGAGCTTAACGGCCGAAATGGACATTCCAGGGCCTCCAACAGTCACCAGTATCCGCAGACGAGTGAGCTCATGGGAACGAAAACCACGCGATTCCGCAAGACTGACCGGGTTGAGCCAGAACTTTGCAATGCTGTCGCCATGCTCGATATGCACATGGGCCGGCTCTGATCCTTCAAGGCTATAGAAGAAGAACCGAAATCCGGAAACCCGCAGGACAGTCGGCATCCATCCCCCCACGGGAAAGATACGATCTCATCCGGCTCGCCACAACGCGCCATAGCCCGACACAACCAAGGAACGAAGTCGCCATCCGCTGCGTCCCGATGTAAGAACGCTTGAAACAGGGGCGGGGACAGAGGCGGCGTGGCGATCCTAGTCAACGTTGTGGCGGTGGTGCTGGCGTGCGCAGTGATCGCCGTGACGGCCGACCTGTTCCGCATGGCCGGGCTTTCGCTTTACACCGAGCAGTACCTCGCCGGCCTCATGGCGCTCGCCATGCCGCTCCTCTACCTGCATGTTCCGGCGGGCGGGCGGCGTGGCGTCCGCACCGGGCCGGTCCCGTGGTACGACCTCGTGGCTGCGGCCGTATCGTTCGTCGCCATGGTCTATGTGGCGGTGCGCTTTCCGGCCCTGTCCGAACTGGTCTCCGCCCGGCCGTGGGACGGGCTGATCATCGCCGCGGTCGTCATCCTCCTCATTCTCGAAGGCCTGCGCCGCACCACTGGAATGGGCCTGTTCTACACCACGATCTTCTTCTTCTTTCTTGCGCTGGTGGGCGGATCGTTGCCCGGCGAGTTCGCCGCCAAGTCCATTCCCTTGCCGCGGCTCACCTACTATTCCGTCTGGGATTCCACCGCCGTCATGGGTGTCACGCTGAAGATCGTCGCCACCGTGGTGGTGATCTTCGTGCTGTTCGGCCATGTCCTGTTCAAATCGGGCGGCGCCGGATTCTTCACCGATATCTCCATGGCGCTGATGGGCCGCCGCCGCGGCGGCCCGGCGAAGATTGCGATCCTCGGCTCGTCCCTGTTCGGCACGATCTCCGGCAACGTGGTGTCCAATGTGATGACGGTCGGCGTCGTCACGATCCCGCTGATGATTCGCGTCGGCTTCCGCCCGCATCTTGCCGCCGCGATCGAAGCGAATGCCTCGACCGGCGGGCAGATCATGCCGCCGGTCATGGGTATTGCGGCTTTCGTGATGGCCGAGTTTCTGCAGGTGCCCTATGCGGAGGTCGCGTTGGCCGCCGCCATTCCGGCGATCTTGTTCTACGTTGCATTGTTCATTCAGGTCGATCTCGAGGCCGCGCGCCGGCGCATCCTGCCGCTCGACGAAAGCCAAATCCCGAAGATCGGACAAGTCCTCAAATCCGGCTGGCATTTTCCCATTCCATTCATCGTGCTGGTCTACGCCTTGTTCTGGGGCGGCGAAGAAGCCGACAGCGCCGGCCTATGGGCGATCGGCACGGCGCTCGTTCTCGCGGTCCTGTTCCCGTTCCGGGGAAAACGGATCGGTCTCACGGATCTCTACGAGATGCTGCGCGCGACGGGACTGGGCGTCCTCGACCTGTTCATGATCGGTGCCGCCTCGGGCATCATGATCGGTGCGCTCAATTATTCCGGCATCGGTTTCACGCTGAGTTTGGTGCTCATCCACCTGGCGGCGGGAAGCCTGATCCTCCTGCTCGTCTATTCGGCGATCGCCAACATCATTCTCGGCGCCGGGCTGCCCACGGTCGGCTGCTATATCCTGCTGGCGACGCTGGTTGCGCCGTCGCTGATCCAGATGGGGATCGATCCGATGGCGGCGCACATGTTCATCCTCTACTACGGCTGCCTGTCGATGATCTCGCCGCCGGTGGCGGTCGCCGCCTTCGTCGCCGCCAATCTCGCCAATGCGGACCCCAACAAGACCGGCTGGGTCGCCATGGCGTTCGGCTGGACGATCTTCGTCATCCCGTTCCTGTTCGTCTATTCCGGGACGCTGCTCCTCAAAGGCGATCCGGTGTTCATCGTCATCGACTTCGTCACGGCGGTGGCCGGCGTGTGGCTCATCTCGGCCGCCGTGATGGGCTATTCGGTGCGCGACCTCGGCTGGGCCGACCGCATCGTTCACATGGTTGCCGGCATATGTCTGATCATGCCGGTCGGCGCGTTCCCGGCCGCGCGGTGGATGAACATCATCGGCGCCGTCATGGGCCTTGCGGTCGTGGTGTGGGAACGCGCGGTGCGGCGCAGGCCGGTGGAGCCGCAGCAACCGGCTGCACCAGTGTCGCCGCTGCCGGACACGCCGATCACCGCTGCCGAGCAGCGCGCCATGCTCGATCGCCTCGGCATCCGCGGCTCCGGCGAGTCGGAGTAACCGTTCTGGCCAGGATGAGCGACAATACATCCGACCTGCTCGCCGCGCGGCTGGCGCGATTCTGCGTCACCGTCACGCGACCGATCGCCTTCATCGGCGTGGTCGGCATGCTGATCGCGGCCGGCGTGACGGTGATCGACGTGCTCATGCGCTGGCTCGCCGGCACCGCCATCACGGCCCTCAACGAGATCACTGCCCTGGTGTTCGCCGTGGCAGTGGCGGCGTGCATCCCGGCCGGGCTGGCGGGCGGCGTCAACCTCAGGATCGATCTGCTCGCCCGCTGGCTCACCGGACGCCTCGCCGCCTGGCTCGATGCGCTCGGGGCGGTCCTCCTCCTCGTCTTCTTCTTCATCCTGACTTGGCGCATCGCCGTGTTCGCCGACAGCCTGATGCAGCAGGGCCGCACCACCGTGATCCTGCAATTGTCGCAGGCGCCGTTCATGTACGCGGTCGCAGCCCTGCTCACGATCGGCACGTTGGTGCAGGCGGTGGTGGCCGCGCATGCGCTCGAGCGCGCCTTCACCCAGGCGGGCGCGGCGTCCGAATCCGGCCTCGCCACCATCGTGGCGCTGGCGCTGACGGCATTGGCGCTCGCGCTCGTGACCGTGCTCCTCGTCGATTTCGCCGCGGTGTCGCGCTGGGCGGCGCAGAACATCGGCTTCGCGGTCGCGATCGCGTTCACCGTCATGTGGATCCTGATGTTCGCCCAGGTGCCGCTGGCGGCCGTCATGGGGCTGACCGGCGTCGTCGGCTCGGCGCTGTTCGTCGGCTTCGCGCCGGCGACCAGCGCGTTCGCGACCGAAGCCACCAGTTTTCTCACCAACAGCCAGGTCGCCACTCTGCCGCTGTTCCTGATGATGGGGAGCTTCGCGGCGGTCTCCGGCATGTCCGACGACATGTACCGGCTCGGCCATGTGCTGCTCAGCCGCTATCGCGGCGGACTGGCGCTCGCGACCATCGGCGGCTGCGCCGGCTTTGGCGCGCTCACTGGCTCGTCGCTGGCGACCGCCGCCACGATCGGTCGGGTGGCGATCCCGGAGATGCGGGCGCGCGGCTATTCGCCGGCGCTCGCCACCGGCTGCTGCGCGGCGGGCGGCACCCTGGGCCCGATTGTGCCGCCGGGGTCCGGGCCGATCATCGTGTTCGCGCTGCTCACCGAGGCTTCGATCGGGCAATTGTTCGTGGCATCGGTCGGCCCGGCGATTCTTACGATCCTGTTCTATTTCATCACCGTGATGCTGTATGTGCGGATCGCGCCGGACGCGGCCCCGCAAACGCTCAAGGCCAAGCCGGGCGAACTCCGCGCGACGTTGCGGCAATGTCTGCCGGTCGGGATCCTGTTCTTCCTCGTCATGGGAGGGCTCTATTTCGGCGTGTTCACCGACACCGAGTCGGCGGCGGTCGGCGCCGTCGGCGCGTTCCTGTTCGCGGCCTGGCGCGGCAAGCTCAACCGCGGCGCCTTCTGGGCCGTGATGGCGGAGACCACCGCCACCACCGCCATGATCTACGGCCTGATCTTCGGCGCGCAGATCTTTTCGTTCTTCGTCGGCGTGAGCACGCTGACCCAATCCGCCACCGCCTGGGTGGGCAGCCTGAGCTGGCCCCCGCTGGCCATCATGGCGGTGATCCTGATCGGCTATTTGGCGCTCGGCTCGCTGATGGAGGCGTTCGCCGTGATGGTGATCACCGTGCCGATCGTGACCCCACTCGTGCTCAGCCTTGGCTTCGATATCATCTGGTGGGGCATCATCATGCTCATCGTGGTCGAGGTCGGCATGATCCACCCGCCCCTCGGGCTCAACGTGTTCGTGCTCAAGAGTATCCTGCCGGACGTACCGCTGTGGACCATCTACAAGGGTGTTATGCCGTTCTGCGCCGCCGACCTCATAAAGCTCATCCTCATGGTGCTGATTCCGGCCATCACGCTGTGGCTCCCGAGCACGATGGTGAGGTGATGGAGCCGCTGATGGCGAAGCCGCTGGTGATCGATTTCCATGCCCACATGCTCGAGAAGCACGTACTTGAACGGGCGCAGGACAAGACCGTGCTCACCGGCTTCGGCACGCGGGCCGCTCCGATCGTCGAGGGTCCCAAACGCACCGCCATGTTCGAGAAGATGCTCGATCCGGCCGTGCAGGTCGAGGACATGGATCGTCGCGGCGTCGACATTCACGTGATCTCGTCGAGTACCGTGATCCAAGGCACGTCATGGGCTGACGCGCGGACGGAACTCGACCTCGTCCGGCGCATCAACGATCGCGCGGCCGAGTGGTGCGCCGCCTACCCGAAGCGGTACGTCGGCAGCTTCGTGCTTCCTTTGCAGGATATCGATCTGTCGCTCGCCGAGCTTGCGCGCGCCATTGGCGAATTGAAGCTGAAGGTGGCCAATGTCTCGTCCAGCTACAGCGGTTTCTATCTCGGCCATGCGCGCTTCCGTCCGTTCTGGGATGCCGTAGTGCGCGCCGGCGTGACCGTGTTCATCCATCCGGAAGGCGTGCAGGACCTGTGGTTCCAGGATTTCGGCCTGTGGAACTCGGTGGGCCAGCCGATTGAGGAAGCCAAGGTGATGGCATCGATCATCTATGAGGGCATCTTCGACAAGTATCCCGGCGTGAAGATCGTCATGGCGCATGGCGGCGGGTTCCTGCCGCACTATTTCGGCCGGCTCGACCGCAACGTCACCAACATGCCGGAGAGCACGAAGAATATCTCACGCAAGCCGAGCGACTACCTGCGCTCGTTCTACTACGACACCTGCACCTACGGGGCGAGCATTGCCGAGGCCCTGGTCGCCCGCGTGGGCGCGGACCGCCTGGTCATGGGCAGCGACTACGCGGTGGGCGATCCCGACCCGATTGCCTCGGTGAAGGCGGTGGCGAACATCACGGAAGCGAATCTGCCGCTGGTGACCGGCGGCACCGCGGCGCGCCTGCTGGGTTGATGTCGTTGCCGCGGAGGCGGGAACCTATGACCACCAACCTCGCGCCACATCTTCGGTGTTCATGGGTCCTCGCCTTCGCCCATAGGCGCTGAGATAACGAGTGAACGCGATCCCGTGGTTCGAGACGCGTCGCTTCGCGACGCTCCTCACCATGAGGGATCGCTACGATGGGCCTCAGATAGACCTCATCCTGAGGGCGGCCGAAGGCCGCGTCTCGAAGGATAGAGGTCGT
>JBJMSU010000025.1:0-5887 GCA_045801465.1 Xanthobacteraceae bacterium
CGTTCGTCCATGTGCCGCTGGTGCGCCGGGCGGCAAGACCGCGCGGCCGTCGCCGTGCCAGGACGCTCGCCGATCTCGCCCGAGCCGGCGAAGCCATTTTGCTCACGCTCGTGTCGGCGGCGCGGGCGCGTAGGGTGGGTCGAGGCGCCGCGCTCGGCTTGCGAGCGGGATCGCGGCAAGGCACGCCGAAACCCACCAGCGGCGGAACCGATGGCGGTGGGTTTCGGCGCGTGGACCTGCGACACCATCGCGAGACCTCGTAACGCGCCTCAACCCACCTACAGCGCCACGGCGGTTAACCTAAACACCGCTGTCCCATCGCGGCACAGGCGATCTGGCGCGCAACTTGGACCGGACAGGGCTCGAACAAAGGAAGCGAGCCCGCCCATGTCCCTCGATCGCCGCCATTTCCTCACCGCCGTCGGCGTCGCCACGGTCACCGAGCCGTTCGCGACCAAGCGCGCCGTCGCCGCGCCGCTGTCGATCCTCGGCGTCGACGCCCTGCATTTCGGCGTGATTGCCGGCAGGCTCGAAGACCAGAGCCAGGAGCTGCAGAACGCCATCGACCAGGCCGCAGGGGCGCGGGTGGCGCTGGTGCTGGGGCCTGGCGTCTATCGCGCCGGCGATCTCCGGCTGCCGAAGGGCGCACAGATCGTCGGCGTGCGCGGCGCCACCCGTCTCCTGCTCACGGGCGGCCCTTCGCTCGTCTCGGCAACGCGCGCCGATGCCATCGGGCTCACCGGCCTCGTGCTCGACGGCGCCAATCTGCCGCTGCCGGAAGGACGCGGCCTCGTCCATTTGGCCGGCGGCCGGGCGGCACGGATCACCGACTGCGAGATCGTCGCCGCCGGCCGTCATGGCATCGTGCTGGACGCCGTCGAAGGCGAAGTGACCGGCTCGACGATCGCCGACGCGGCCGGCACCGCGATCTTCTCGCGCGATGGGCGCGGCGTCGTCATCGCCCGCAATACCATCCGGAACGCCGCGAACAACGGCATCCAAGTGTGGCGCTCCGAGCCGGGCGATGACGGCACGCTCGTTACCGACAACCGGATCGAGGGCATTCTCGCGTATGGCGGCGGATCGGGACAGAACGGCAATGGCATCAACATCTTCAGGGCCGCCAACGTGGTCGTCCAAGGCAATCGCATTCGCGGCTGCGCGTTCTCCAGCGTGCGCGGCAATGCTGCGTCCAATCTGCAGGTCATCGCCAACAACTGCACGGCCTCGGGCGAGGTGGCGATCTACGCCGAGTTCGGCTTCGAAGGCGCGGTCATCGCCAACAACGTGGTCGACGGCGCCGCGATCGGCGTGGCGGTGACGAACTTCAATCAAGGCGGACGTTTCGCCGTGGTGCAGGGCAACGTGATCCGCAACCTGGCGGCGCGACGCCCGGCCGGCACTGACCCCAACGACGGCGCCGGCATCGGCATCGGCGTCGAAGCGGATTCCGCCGTCACCGGCAACGTGATCGAAGGCGCGCCCACCGCCGGCATCTCGCTCGGCTTCGGCCAGCACCTGCGCGACGTCACCGTGACCGGCAACGTCGTGCGCATTGCCGGAGTCGGGATCGCGGTGTCGGTCGCGCCCGGCGCCGGCGCCGCCATCATCGCCGACAACCTCATCGCCGGGACGCAGCACGGCGCGATCGTCGGCATGGAGTGGAAGAAGCCGGTGACCGGCGATCTCGCCAAGGACGGCGCCGCCCGCTACGCCCAGCTCGCCATCAGCGGCAACCGCGTGCGGTAGAGCTATAGAATCCCAGCACAGCTGCGCTTCATCCCTCCCCCGCAGGGGGAGGGTGGTCGGCCGCAGGCCGACCGGGTGGGGCTGCGGCGAACAAGTTGCGGCTCATCTTCTTCATGGCCGACGCAGCATGCGGCGAAGCTTAAAAGATTGATTCTCTGCGAACCCCACCCGGCCTTGCCCGGCGAAGCCGGGCTCGGCCGCCCTCCCCTTTCAGGGGAGCAAGCGGCACCGCTGTCGCAAATGCGCTAAGCTTGACGCGTGATGCGAAGCGTTCCCCCGCAATGAACTCTCCACCCGATCCAAAACGAGTGCTGGCCACGCTGTGGCGCGCCGGCGGCCATCCGGAAGCGGCGTTGGAACAGGTCGAGCTCACCGGCGCCGAGCCGGTGCTGCCCTCCTCGTTCGCGGTCGGCACCGTGGCGCAGACAACCATTGCGGCGGCCGCGCTCGCCGCGGCCGAGCTCGTCCGGCTGCGCAGCGGCCGTCGCCAGCGCGTCAGCGTTGCCATGCGCGACGCCGCCATCGAGTTCCGCAGCGAGCGCTATCTGCGCGTCGACGGCAAGCCTGCGCCCGAGATCTGGGACAAAATCGCCGGCCTCTACCGCTGCGGCGACGGCCGCTGGGTGCGGCTGCACACCAATTTTCCCCACCACCGCGACGGATTGCTCAAGCTGCTCCGCTGCGACTACGACCGCGCCGCCGTACAGAAAGCGCTGCAAGGCTGGCGCGCCGAAGCCCTGGAGCAGGCTGCGGCCGAGGCCGGCCTCGCGGTCGCGGCGTGCCGATCGTTCGCCGAATGGGACGCGCACGGGCAAGCGCGCGCCCTCGCCCGCCTGCCGCTGTTCTCCATCGAGAAAATCGGCGCGGCGCCGCCGCAGCCATTGCCGGCCGGCGACCGCCCGCTCTCTGGCATTCGCGTGCTCGATCTGACGCGCGTCATCGCCGGTCCGGTCTGCGGTCGCACGCTCGCCGTCCACGGCGCCGACGTCCTGTTGGTCACCGCCCCGCATCTTCCGGCCACCGAGGTGTTCGTCATCGATTCCGGGCGGGGAAAATTATCGACCTCGATCGACCTGCGGGAAGCGAGCGGGCGCGAGGCCCTCGAGCGCTTGCTGCGCGATGCCGACATCTTCATTCAAGGCTATCGGCCGGGCGCTATTGCCGAGCACGGCTTCGGTCCTGAGCAGGCTGCCCGCATCCGCCCCGGCCTCATCTACGTCTCGCTGTGCGCCTATGGTCACGAGGGGCCGTGGGCGGAACGTCACGGCTACGACTCGCTGGTGCAGACCGCAAACGGCTTCAACGATGCCGAGGCGCAGGCCTTCGCCGCTACCGAGCCGAAGGCGCTGCCCTGTCAATCGCAGGATCACGGCACCGGCTACCTGATGGCGTTCGCCGCGATGACGGCGCTTGCACGGCGCGCCGGCGAAGGCGGAACCTGGCACGTGCGCCTATCGCTGGCGCAGACCGGCACTTGGCTGCGGCAGCTCGGACGCATCGACGGCATGAGCTGTCCCGACCCGACCTTCGACGACGTGCACGACCGGCTCGAAGACAGCCGCTCGGGATTCGGCCGGCTGACCGCCGTGCGTCACAGCGCCCAGATGTCGGAAACCGCGCCGCGATGGGCGCGGCCGTCGGTGCCGCTGGGAACGCATCCGGCGGCTTGGCCGGCATGAGGCGTGAACTCTGCGCTCAAACGGCCTATTGGCCTGTGCCGGTAACGTCACCATATGCCGGCCGGGACCAGGTGATCGGACATTCCTATGCCGGATGCAAAAAAAGCACGCGCCATCGGTGTCAACCATGTCGCGCTTGAGGTCGGTGATATCGATGAGGCGCTGGCGTTCTACGGTCGCCTGTTTGACTTCGAGCTTCGCGGCAGGAGCAGCACCTCGGCCTTCATCGATCTGGGCGATCAGTTCCTCGCTCTCCAGAAGGGCCGCACCCAGGCCGCCGACGACGGCCGTCATTTTGGACTCGTGGTCGATGACAAGGACGCTGTCCGCCATGCGCTGGCGGAGGCGGGCGTGGAGCCACTGCCTGGTCAGTTCCTCGATTTCCTCGACCCGTGGGGCAACCGGGTGGAGATCGTCAGCTACGATAACATCCAGTTCACCAAGGCACCGAACGTGCTGCGCGGCATGGGGCTGTCGCATCTTCCCAAGAACAAGAGGGCGATAAAGGAACTTGTCGGCAAGGGCATGACGCCGAACTGACCCAGGATCGGCGCGTCAAACGGCAACCATCCAAGTCAACCACCTACCATCCAAACTGACGGAGAAACATCATGGCGTATGTTGATGGATTTGTTGCGGCCGTCCCCACCGCCAATCGCGAAATCTACAAGCAACATTCAGAAGCCGCTGCCGCCGTCTTCAGGGAGCACGGCGCATTGAAATACGTCGAGTGCTGGGGGGACGATGTGCCCGACGGCAAGGTCACGTCGTTTCCCATGGCGGTCAAGCGCAAGGATGATGAGACAGTCGTCTTCTCCTGGATCATGTGGCCTTCGCGCCAGGTGCGCGATCAGGGCATGAAGGAGGCCATGGCCGACCCACGCATGAAACCGGACAAGAACCCGATGCCCTTTGACGGAAAACGTATGATCTACGGTGGCTTTGAAATGATCGTCGAGGCATGAGCGCCCGGGTGTGTGACCGAGGGTTTGGCTGGCGGTGCGCTGCCCGGGCTTCGGACGGCACCGCCAGCGATTCTTGCCCGTTGTCCATCAGAGGCCGATCGGGCCGGCATGAATTTCCGCAATTCCTATGCTAGCCCTGGTCAGCCACGGACTTCCGTGACGCGCACGATGGACACACGCGCAACCTCAAATGACAAGCCTCCCGCCGGCGAACTCTCCGGCAGCGGCATCATTCGCGAGATCAAGGCGAGCGGAATCGAATTCGTCATTTCGGTTCCCGACATCACCACCAGCGAAGGCCTGCTGCGTCCGCTCGTGCGCGCGGGAACTCCGCGCCTCATCCGGGTGTGCAAGGAGGACGAAGGCATCGGCATCTGCGCCGGCCTCGCCCACTGCGACAGGCGGGCGCTGCTGCTCATCCAGCAAACCGGGCTGCTCGATTCGATTAATGCCATTCGCGGCGTTGCGGTCGAGTACGCGTTGCCGATCTGCATGATGGTCGGTCTGTTGGAAAAGGAGCCGGGCATCCCCCCGCGCGAATCGAAGCGCTACGGCGTGCGCATCGTCGAGCCCATCCTCGAGTCGATGGGCGTCCCTTACCACGAGATCGAGCACAATGCCGATCTCACCAAGATCAGGCCGGCCATCGACGACGCGTATGAGAGCTCGCATCCCGTTGTCCTGCTCATCGGACGGAGGCCGGTTGCGTCATGATGAAGAGCGAGGATTGCCTCAAGGCGCTGGCGCGCCACGTCGACGCCGGCGACATCGTTCTGCCGGTCTACAGCACCGCGTTCGACTGGCTCTCCATCCGACCGAGCCCGCTCAACTATCTGGCGCACGGCGCGATGGGGCTGGCCTCCTCGCACGGGCTCGGGCTCGCGCTCGGACGGCCGGACAAGCGGGTGATCGTTCTCGACGGTGACGGCAGCCTGCTCATGAACCTCGGCGCCCTGGTGACGGTCGCCGAGGCCGCCCCGCGCAACTTCATTCACTTCGTGTGCGAGAACGGCACGTACGAGGCGAACGGCGGCCATCCGATCCCCAATCGCGGCCGAGTCGATTTTGCCGGCTTCGCGCGCGCGGCCGGCTATCGCAGCGTGCACACGTTTTCCGATCTGCAGATCTTCAAGCAAGAGGTCGGCGCCGTCTTGACCGAAGAGGGGCCGGTGTTCATCGACGTCAAGGTGATCCCGAGCGGACCGCAGGCGCGCGACTATTCCCGGCTGCACGGGGCCGCCGTTCGCGCCGCCACCAAGGCGGCGCTGCGGGCGAGCTAGGAGCAGGTAAGGGTAGAGAAGGTATCGGCATCGCCACTGTTCGCCAAACATGGGGTGCAATAGTATCGGCGTAAGCCGACACCGAGGGAGAACCAATGGCATTCGCGCACATCCGGGCGAACTTCGACGTCATGTGGGACAAATACCCAACGCACAATGCGCTGCCGGAGGGCATCAAGACCTACATTGCCGATCTCAAGAAGCAAGATCCGGG
>JBJMSU010000085.1:0-2763 GCA_045801465.1 Xanthobacteraceae bacterium
CAGTACGTCGACATCGCCGAGACGCTCGCCATCGGCCGGGTGAAGAAATTGTTCGGCGCCGAGCATGCCAATGTCCAGTCGCACTCCGGCGCGTCCGCCAACGTCGCGGCGTTCTTCGCGCTGATGCAGCCAGGCGACACCTTCCTCGGGCTGAACCTCGCCGCCGGCGGCCATCTCACCCATGGCTCGCCGGTCAACGTGTCGGGCAAGTGGTTCAAGGCTGTGCCCTATGGCGTGCGCCGCGACGACCACCGCATCGACATGGACGAGTTGCGCAAGCTCGCGCAGGAGCACAAGCCGAAGGTGATCGTCGCCGGCGGCTCGGCCTATCCGCGCATCATCGACTTCCGCGCCTTCCGCGAGATCGCCGACAGCGTCGGCGCCAAGCTCATGGTCGACATGGCGCATTTCGCCGGTCTCGTCGCCGGCGGCGTCCATCCGAGCCCGTTTCCGCACGCCCATATCGTCACCTCGACCACGCACAAGACGCTGCGCGGCCCGCGCGGCGGCTTCATCCTTACCAACGACGAGGAGCTCGGCAAAAAAATCAACTCGGCGGTGTTCCCTGGTTTGCAGGGCGGACCGCTGATGCATGTGATCGCCGCCAAGGCCGTGGCATTTGGCGAGGCGTTGCGTCCGTCGTTTAAGATTTACGCCAGGAACGTCGCGGAGAACGCGCGTGCGCTCGCCGAGACGTTGAAGTCCAAAGGCCTCGACATCGTCTCCGGCGGCACCGACACGCATCTGATGCTGGTCGACCTCCGGCCGAAGAAGCTCACCGGCAAGGTCGCCGACATGGCGCTCGGCCGCGCCCACATCACCTGCAACAAGAACGGCATCCCGTTCGATCCGGAGAAGCCGATGGTCACCTCCGGCATCCGGCTCGGTACGCCGGCCGGCACCAGCCGCGGCTTCGGCGTGGCAGAGTTCAAATACATCGGCGAATTGATCGTCGAGGTCCTGGATGCGCTGTCGGCCAAGGGCGTCGAGGCCGACGAGGCGGCCGAGGCGGCGGTGCGTCAGAAGGTCAAGGCGCTGCTGATCCGCTTCCCGATCTATCCGGACTGAGGGGGATAAGGGCCGCCGATGCGCTGTCCGAGCTGCGGATCACTCGACACCCAGGTGAAGGATTCGCGGCCGACCGAGGATTCGGCGGCGATCCGCCGCCGCCGCGTCTGCCTGACCTGCAACTTCCGCTTCACCACCTTTGAGCGCGTGCAGTTGCGCGAATTGGTCGTCATCAAGCGCAACGGCCGCCGCGTGCCGTTCGACCGCGACAAGCTGATGCGGTCGCTCGCGATCTCGCTGCGCAAGCGGCCGGTCGAGCCGGAGCGGGTCGAAGAGCTAGTGTCGAAGATCGTCCGCGAGCTGGAAAGCATGGGCGAGAGCGAGATCACCTCGGAGACCATCGGCGAGGCGGTGATGGATAATCTGCGCACGCTCGATGACGTCGCCTATGTGCGCTTCGCCTCGGTCTACAAGAACTTCCGCGAACCGAAGGACTTCGAGCAGGCGCTCGCCGAATTGAGCGGCGAAGAAGAACAAAAACCGGCCGCCGCCAAACCCACCGTCACCGCGCGCAAATGACCGCCGCCGCGGCCCCCGCGACGACCGCGCCCGCGCCCGTAACTCCCGCGCTCGATTTGCGTTTCATGCAGCTTGCGCTGTCGCTTGGCCGCCGCGGGCTCGGCCGCACTTCGCCCAATCCGGCGGTCGGCGCGGTCGTCGTCAAGAACGGCGTGATCGTCGGCCGCGGCTGGACGCAAGCTGGCGGCCGCCCGCACGCCGAGACCGAGGCGCTGAAGCGGGCCGGCAAGGATGCCAGGGGCGCGACGCTTTATGTGACGCTCGAGCCGTGTTCGCACCAGGGCAAGACGCCGCCTTGCGTCGACGCCATCATCCGATCCGGCATTGCCCGCGTGGTGTCGGCGCTCGAAGATCCCAATCCGGAGGTCGCCGGCCAGGGCTACGCCAAGCTTCGCGAGCGTGGCATCGCGGTCGAGGCGGGACTTGAGGCCGCGGCGGCGGCACGCCAGCACGCCGGACACATCCGCCGCATGCGCGACGGCCGCCCGCAGGTGCTGCTGAAGCTTGCGGCGTCGGCCGACGGCAAGGCGGGGCTGCTCGGACGAAAGCCCGCGGGCATCACCGGGGAGGCTGCGCGGGCCCGGGTCCACCAGATGCGCGCCGAGAGCGACGCCATCCTGGTCGGCATCGGCACTGTCCTTTCCGACGATCCGCATCTGACCTGCCGGTTGCCCGGCATGATGGAATGGTCGCCGGTGCGCGTCATCCTCGACGCCAGGCTTCGCGTGCCGCTTGCCACCTCGATCGTCGGCACCGCGCGGGAGACGCCGACCTGGGTGTTCACGACGCCGAATGCGTCGCCCGTCGCCGAAGACATCTTGAAGGCCAAAGGCGTCGAAGTGTTCCGCGTCGACGGCAAGGACGGCCGCCTCGATCTCAATGCGGTGCTCAAGGCGCTGGCCGGGCGCGGCATCACGCGGCTGATGGTGGAGGGCGGGCCGATGGTGGCGGCGGCCTTCATCAAGGCCGATCTGTTGGACGAGGCGGCGCTGTTCCGCTCGCCCAATCCCCTGGGCGAGGGCATCGACGTGCTGGAAGACCTGCCGCTGACCGCGCTGACCAAATCGCCGAAGCTGAAACCGGTCGCCTCGGAAGCGGTCGGCGGCGATACTCTTGAGACGTTCGAACGGATCTAGAAATGTTCACGGGCATCACCACCGATGTGGGCGAGGTCGT
>JBJMSU010000134.1:0-10504 GCA_045801465.1 Xanthobacteraceae bacterium
TCGGCGAGCGGCTTCGGCGGCGCCCATTTGAGGATCGGCTGACGGGCGGCGCGGGTCTCGTCGAGGCGCCGGCGCGGCGCGTGATAGGGCGCGCCCGAGAAGCGCTCGGCGTCGCCGCGCTTTGCCGCCATGGCGAGGTCACGCAGGGCCGCGACGAAGAGGTCGAGCGAGGCCTTCGATTCCGACTCCGTCGGCTCGATCAGCATGGCGCCGTGCACGACGAGCGGGAAATACATCGTCATCGGATGATAGCCCTCGTCGATCATCGCCTTGGCGAAATCGAGCGTGGTGACGCCGGTGCCGTCGAGCCAGGCGTCGTCGAACAGCGCCTCGTGCATGCACGGGCGGTTGCCGAAGGGGAGCGACATCAGATCGGCGAGCGAGGCGCGCACGTAATTGGCGTTGAGCACCGCGTCTTCGGCCGCCCGGCGCAAGCCGTCGGCGCCGTGCGAAAGCATGTAGGCGAGCGCGCGCACGAACATGCCCATCTGGCCGTGGAAGGCGCACATGCGGCCGAACGGCGCGGCGCCGGTCGGCGCCGCGCTCGGGTGTTCCACGTAGCGCACGCCGCCGTCATCGGCGATCAGGTACGGCACCGGCATATGCGGCGCCAGCGCGGGAGAGAACACCACCGGCCCGGCGCCCGGTCCGCCGCCGCCGTGCGGGGTCGAGAACGTCTTGTGCAGGTTGAGGTGCATGGCGTCGATGCCGAGGTCGCCGGGCCGCACCTTGCCCATAATGGCATTGAAGTTCGCGCCGTCGGCATAGACGAAGGCGCCGACGGCGTGCACCGCCTCGGCAATCGCCGCGATGTCGCGCTCGAACAGGCCGCAGGTGTTGGGATTGGTGAACATGATAGCGGCGACATCGCCCGACAGGCGCTTTTGCACCTCGGCGACATCGACCGTGCCGTCAGCGCGCGCCGGAATGGGATCGATCCGATAACCGAGCAGCGCCGCCGTCGCCGGATTGGTGCCGTGCGCCGAATCCGGCACGAGGATCACCGAACGGCGCTCGCCGCGCGCCGACAGCGCCGCCTTGATCGCCATCATGCCGGTGAGCTCGCCGTGCGCGCCGGCCTTGGGCGAGAGCGCAACCGCCGCCATGCCGGTGAGTTCGAGCAGCCAGCGGGCAAGCTCGCCGATCAGCTCGAGCGCGCCGGCGACGGTCGACAGCGGCTGCAGCGGGTGAACGTCGGCGAAGCCGGGCAGCCGCGCCATCTTCTCGTCGAGGCGCGGATTGTGCTTCATGGTGCACGAGCCGAGCGGATACATGCCGGAGTCGATGCTGTAATTATTGCGCGACAGCCGCACATAGTGGCGCACCGCCTCGGGCTCGCTCAGGCCCGGCAGGCCGATCGGTTCGTCGCGCGTCAGCGTGCCAAGCCGCGGCGTAAATGTCGCCGGTTCATCGAGATCGACGCCGCTGACCTCCGGCCGCCCGATCTCGAAGATCAGCGCCTCCTCGATACGCAGCGCGCGGTTGCCCGTGAACGTCGCCGGCACCGTCGAGTCGCTGTCTCCTGCGCCGGTGGGGCGGCCCTGGCGATTCAGCATGCCAGCACCTCGGTCAGAGCTGCAGCGTAGGCGTCTCGATCGCCCTCAGTGTTCAGCTCAGTGGCGGCGACGATGATCAGGTCGGAAAGCCCCGAGCCAGGGTCAAGCCGCGTGAATGGCACGCCGCCCAGCACGCCCTTCTGCGCGAGCTTTTCGATCACCCGGCTCGCATCGCCGGGCACCCGGATGGTGAACTCGTTGAAGAAGGTCTCGTTGAGAACGGTGACGCCGGGCACCTGTCCCAATCGATCGGCAAGCGCGACCGCGTTCGCGTGGTTGATGCGGGCGAGGCGCTGGAGCCCCGCTTCGCCCAGGAGCGTGAGGTGGATCGTGAAAGCGAGGGCGCACAGGCCCGAATTGGTGCAGATGTTGGAGGTCGCCTTCTCGCGGCGGATGTGCTGCTCGCGCGCCGAGAGCGTGAGCACATAGCCGCGGCGGCCCTCCGCATCCACGCTCTCGCCGGCGAGCCGGCCGGGCATCTGCCGCACGTATTTCTGCCGCGTCGCGAACAAGCCCACATAGGGGCCGCCGAATGACAGCGCATTGCCCAGCGACTGGCCCTCTGCCACCACGATGTCGGCGCCCATCTCGCCGGGCGGCCGGACCAGGCCGAGCGAGACGGTCTCGGTGACCACGGCGATCAACAGCGCGCCAGCCGCGTGCGCCTTCTCGGCAATGGACCTAAGATCATGCAGATGGCCGAACACGTCCGGCGTCTGCACGACGATGCACGACGCCGTGTCGTCGATCAGGCCGAGCAGGTCTTCGCGGCCGGCCGGTTGCGGCGCGCACGTGACGATCTCATCCTCGGCCAGCGCCGAGACCGTGGCGATGGTTTCGCGGTAGTGCGGGTGAAGGTTGCCGGCAAGCACCGCCTTGCGCCGCTTGGTGACGCGGTGCGCCATCAGCACCGCTTCGGCGGCAGCGGTGGAACCGTCGTACATCGAGGCGTTGGCCACCTCCATGCCGGTGAGCATCGCCACCTGAGTCTGGAATTCGAACAGGTACTGCAGCGTGCCCTGGGCGATCTCCGGCTGATAGGGCGTATACGAGGTGAGGAACTCGGAGCGCTGGATCAGGTGATCGACGGTCGCCGGCACATGGTGGCGATAGGCGCCGCAGCCGACGAAGAACGGCACCGCGCCGGCCGCCGTGTTCCTATCAGCCATGCGGGAAAGCGTCCGCTCGACCTCGATCTCGCTCTTGCGCCGCGGCAGGTCCGGTAACGCGCGCGCGCGCTTGTCGGCCGGCACGTCGGCGAACAGGTCGTCGATGTGGCCGGCGCCGATGCGCGCCAGCATCTCGGTGCGATCCTCTTCGGTGAGCGGCAGGTAGCGCACGAACTTTTTGCTCCGTCTCTCCAATCGTTCCCGCGCAAGCGGGACCTATGAACATCGGCCTTGCAGCAAGATCGCTCGACGGTGATCATGGGTCCCCGCCTTCGCGCGGACGACCACCGGGGATGCGTTCATCCGATGGTGTCCAGGAACGCCTTGTATTGATCCTCACTCATCAGGTCGTCGAGCTCGGCCGCGTCGGCGACCTTCAGCTTGAGGAACCAGCCGGTGTTCTCGGCGTCCTCGTTGACGGTGCCGGGCTTGCCTTCGAGCTCGCTGTTGACGGCGATCACCTCGCCGCCCACCGGCGCATACACTTCGCTCGCGGCCTTCACGGATTCGACGACGGCGGCCTCCTCGCCCTTGCCGAGGCGTTTTCCGATCGCGGGAAGCTCG
The DNA here is from genome assembly GCA_045801465.1 of Xanthobacteraceae bacterium. Lineage (GTDB taxonomy): Bacteria > Pseudomonadota > Alphaproteobacteria > Rhizobiales > Xanthobacteraceae > DATFWC01. The sequence goes on from JBJMSU010000134.1 coordinate 3,290, forward strand.
ACATAGACGATGTCGCCGAGCTGCGCCTGCGCATAACTGCTGATGCCGACACTCGCGGTGTCGCCATCGAGCCGGATCCACTCGTGATCCTTGGTGTAGCGTATGTCGGCCATGCGGGTGCCTCGTGCGGCGATCTGCCCAGAGCCTTGTCCGATCAAGTTTGATCGCACAAGGCTCTGGAAGCTATTGAGTGGCGCCTGTTCTTGTCGGCGAACCGGTATCCAGTTCGCCGGAACATGCGCTTAATTCCACTGGGCTGCATAGCAGATTCCCGCCAGTGAGAGCAGCGAGAGAAGGTGAGACGGATGGCCAACGCACAAGAACCCTCCCCGCTCAAGGCGGGTCTCGCCGGCCGCTGCCCGCGCTGCGGAAAAGGCAAGCTGTTCCAGGGCTTTCTCACGCTGCGCCCGAGCTGCGAAGCGTGCGGGCTCGACTTCTCGTTCGCCGATGCCGGCGACGGGCCGGCGATCTTCGTCATCCTGTTTGCCGGATTCGTGGTGGTCGGTCTCGCACTGGTGGTCGAATTTCTCTATGAGCCGCCGTTCTGGCTGCACGCGCTCTTATGGGGACCACTGATCCTTCTCGTCACGCTCGGGCCGCTGCGCCCGTTCAAAGGCGTCCTCATCGCGCTGCAACACCATCACGATGCCGCGGAAGGCCGCCTCGATCGCGGAGGCAAGAGGTGAATGCTGCCGCGACCCGGCGCGGTCTTGTTCTGCCGGGCATCGTGGTGCTGGCCGCTCTCGCCGTGCTCCTCTCGCTCGGCACCTGGCAACTCGATCGCAAGGCCTGGAAGGAAGCCTTGATCGCAATGCTCGACGAACGGCTCGCGGCGCCGCCTGCGGACGTGCCGGCGCGCACCACCTGGGATCGTGTCGATCGCAGCGGGCTGGAGTTCCGTCGCGTTCGCTTTTCGGCCGAGCTCCTCCACGATCAGGAGGCCCTCGTCTATACCAGCGGCTCCGCGCTGCGCAGCGACGTGTCCGGCCCGGGGTATTGGGTCTTCACCCCGGCGCGGTTGACGCACGGCAGCGTTATCGTGGTCAACCGCGGCTTCGTGCCCGAGGGCCGGCAGGATCCGGCGAGCCGCGCGGCGGGACAGACACCCGGCGTGAGCGAGATCATCGGTGCGCTGCGCTGGCCGGAGTCGCGCGGCCTGTTTACACCGGCGGACAACCCGGCACGAAACCTGTGGTTCGTGCGCGACCACTTGGCCATGGCAGCGGCGAAGAACTGGGGACCGGTTGCGCCTTTTTTCGTCGACCAGGAAGCCCCGCCGCCGCCCGGCGGGTTGCCCAGGGTGGGCAAGATCGCGCCCAACCTGCGCAACGATCACCTGCAATACGCGCTCACCTGGTACGCGCTCGCGGCCGTGCTCGCCGCGGTGTTCCTGCTCTGGCTGCGCAGCCGCGCCAAGGAGGCGCCAGTCGAGGGGGCCTGAGGCCCGGCAATCCCGGCCGGCAGTTGCGCCCTGATCACGGTGCCGGTGTTCCAGCCGCTGGTCACCAAGTTCGGCTACGATCCCGTGTGGTTCGCCATCGTGGTCGTCGTCATGGTGGAGGTCGGCCTGATCCACCCGCCGGTCGGGATGAACCTGTTCGTCATCCAGGCACAAGCGCCGCAGGTCAAGATCACCAGCATCTATCGCGGCATCATCCCGTTTCTGATCGCGCCTATGATCCTGATCGTTCTGATGTTCTTGTTTCCCGGCCTGGCGCTGTGGCTGCCCAAGCTTCTGTACGGCTGAGTGGGCTCAGGCGTTCCTTGTGAACGCTCGGACGAATGACTAATGTCCGCCCCTTCGGCCAAGGATCTGCTTCGTGCGCTACGTCTCCACCCGGGGCGAGGCCCCGCCGCTTGATTTCGTCGCCGTCATGCTGGCCGGGCTGGCGCGCGACGGCGGACTCTATATGCCTGAATCCTGGCCGGTTTTGCCGCCGGAGACGATTGCCGGGCTGGCCGGCAGGCCGTACGCCGAGGTGGCCGTCGAGGTGATCCGCCCGTTCGTCGGCGAGGCGGTTCCGGAGGCCGACCTCGCCCGCCTGGCGCGCGAAGCTTACGACACGTTCCGCCATCCCGCCGTCGTGCCGCTGGTGCAGTACGGGACCAACTGCTTCCTGGCCGAGCTCTTTCACGGGCCCACGCTGGCGTTCAAGGACCTCGCCATGCAGTTCGTGGCGCGGCTGATGAGCCACGTGCTCAGCCTGCGCGGCGAGCGCGCCACCATCGTCGGCGCCACCTCGGGCGATACCGGCGGCGCCGCGGTCGAAGCGTTCCGCGGACGTCCGCAGGTCGATGTCGTGGTGCTGTTCCCGCACGGCCGCATCTCCGAGGTGCAGCGCCGGATGATGACCACGGCGAGCGACGACAATGTTCACGCCATCGCCATCGAAGGCACGTTCGACGACTGCCAGGCGATCGTGAAGGGCCTGTTCAATCATCACGGCTTTCGCGACCGCGTTCGCCTGTCGGGGGTCAACTCGATCAACTGGACGCGCATCGTCGCCCAGGTGGTTTATTACTTCACGGCTGCGGTTACGCTCGGCTCGCCCTATCGCAAAGTCGCCTTCACGGTGCCGACCGGGAACTTCGGCGATGTCCTCGCCGGCTATGTGGCGTCGCGGATGGGGCTGCCGATCGATCGGCTGGTGATCGCCACCAACGTCAACGACATCCTGGTGCGCACCTTGGCGACCGGCGCTTACGAGCTCAAAGAGGTGACCGCCACGACGTCGCCGTCGATGGACATCCAGGTGTCCTCGAATTTCGAGCGGCTCTTGTTCGATGCCAACGGCCGCAACGCCGCCGTGGTGCGCGCCATGATGGCGTCGCTGGCGCAGTCGCGCCGTTTCCTGATCGACGCCCGTGCGCTCGCCGAGATCCGTTCTCACTTCTCGGCCGGACGTGCCGACGAGGAGGAGACCGCGGCGACCATCCGCACGGTGCGCAAGGAAACCGGTTATCTCCTCGACCCGCACAGCGCCGTCGCCGTCGCGGTGGCCGAGAAGGAGAGCCGCGACCCGGCGCTGCCGATGATCGTGCTCGGCACCGCGCACCCCGCCAAGTTTCCCGATGCGGTCGCCGCCGCCTGCGGCGTGACCCCCTCGCTGCCAGATTGGCTCGCCGATCTGCCGCGCCGTGCGGAGCGCGTGAGCGTGCTGCCGGCCGACCAGGGTGCGGTCGAGCGCCATATCCTCGCGGCGAGTCGCGCCGCGCAAGAAGGAGCCGCCGCATGAGCGTCAACGTCACTCGCCTGTCCTCCGGCCTCACCGTCGTGACCGACGACATGCCGCACCTCGAAACCGCCTCGCTGGGGGTGTGGGTCGGTTCCGGCAGCCGCGACGAGCAGCCGGACGAGCACGGCATCTCGCATCTCCTCGAGCACATGGCCTTCAAGGGCACGGGGCGCCGCACCGCGCGCCAGATCGCCGAGGAGATCGAGGCGGTGGGCGGCGACCTCAACGCCGCGACCAGCGTCGAGACCACCGCCTATTATGCGCGCGTGCTCAAGGCCGACGTGCCGCTCGCGTTCGACGTGCTCGCCGACATCCTGTCCAATCCGGCGTTCGAGCCGAGCGAGCTCACGCGCGAGCAGAACGTCATCGTCCAGGAGATCGGCGCGGCCGAGGACACGCCGGACGAGCTCGTCTTCGATCACCTGCAGGCGGTGGCATTTCCCGGCCAGCCGGTCGGCCGCTCGATCCTCGGCACGCCGGCGACGGTGCGCTCGTTCGATGCCGCACGGCTGCGCGCCTATCTGGCGCGCAATTACCGCGCCCCCGACATGGTGATCGCCGCGGCCGGCGCCGTCGCGCACGATGCCATCGTCGCCGACGTGGAGCGCCGGTTCTCCGGTTTCAACGGACCGGCGGCCCCCATTCCCGAGCCGGCCAGGTTCAACGGCGGCGCGCGGATCGAGAAGCGCAATCTCGAGCAGGCGCATATCGCGCTGGCTTTGGAAGGCGTGCCGCAGCGCGATCCCACGCTCTACAGCCTGCAGGTCTTCACCAGCGTGCTCGGCGGCGGGATGTCGTCGCGCCTGTTTCAGGAGGTGCGCGAGCGCCGCGGCCTCTGCTACGCGATCTACAGCTTCCATTGGCCGTACTTCGACACCGGGCTGTTCGGCCTCTACTCCGGCACCGACGTCGGCGACGCCGACGAGTTGATGCGCGTCGTGGTGGACGAGATCGCTGCCACCGCCGCGACCCTCAACGAGGTCGAGGTTGCGCGCGCCAAGACGCAGATGAAGGCCGGCTTGCTGATGGCGCTGGAAAGCTCGGGCGCGCGCGCCGAACAGCTGGCGCGCCAGATCATCGCCTATGGCCGGCCGATGCCGCTCGAGGAAATCGTCGCCAAGGTCGAAGCCGTGACGGTCGACAGCGCGCGGGCGGCGGGAGTGAGCCTGATCAGCCGGAGCCGACCGGCGGTGGCGGCGCTGGGGCCGAGCCGCGATCTTGAAAGCGCCGCCACGATCGCTGAAAGTCTGTTCCGCCGCGCCGCGTGAGCGAGTTTACGGACGAGGCGTCTGATGCGAAACTCCGCCGATCGGATCTCGGTCATTGTCCCCGCTTGCACGGGAACGACAATTGCCGATGATCTCTGGTGACGATCTGAACGATGGCGTTCTTCCGCACGGTCTCCTTCTCTGAGCCGCTCCCCATCGTGGAAGGAGACGGCGTCTACCTGCGGGCGCCGCAGATGGCCGATTTTCCCGAATGGGCCTCCTTGCGGGAGGAGAGCCGCGAGTTCCTGACGCCGTGGGAACCGACCTGGCTGCACGACGACCTGACGCGCGGCGCCTTTCGGCGGCGCCTGAAGCGTTACGCCGAGGATCTGCGCACCGACCAGGCCTACCCGTTCTTCCTGTTCCGCCGCGCCGACGATGCGCTGGTGGGCGGATTGACGCTCGCCAATGTGCGCCGCGGCGTCGCCCAGGCCGGCAGCCTCGGTTATTGGATCGGCGAGCCCCACGCCCGCCGCGGCCTGATGACGGCTGCCGTCAATGCGCTCATTCCGTTCGTGTTCTGCACTCTCCGGCTGCATCGTCTCGAGGCCGCGTGCATCCCCAGCAACATCGCGTCGGTGCGGCTCCTGGAAAAGACCGGCTTCACGCGCGAGGGATTTGCCCGGGAATATCTCTGCATCAACGGGCTGTGGCAGGACCACCTGCTCTACGCGTTGCTCAAAACCGATGTCCGGCTCTAGCCTTGGGTCGGAACCTGTCGGCGGCCTTGGGAGCGCCACCTTTGGGCTGCTATAAGGCGCCGGTGCACGGTGGTTCGGCATGACGGGGTGGGGTGAAGGCGTGCGGGGACAGGGGCTTGCAGCGGCCATGCTCGCCATTGCGGTGGCGGGTTGCTCATCGAATCTCGTCGATTCGGCGCCGGCGCCCTCCAGCGGCGGCTCGTCCTTTCGCGACCGCATGAGCAGCCTGTTCTTCGGATCACCCGGCACCGAGGCACAGGCGCTTGCCGCCAACGCGGCCGATCCGAACCAGGATTGCCCGGTCGCCGACATCCGTTCGGGCGCGTCGACCCTGCAGGTCAATGCCGGCCGCGATACGTCCGCCAACACGTTGCGCTATCAGGCCACGATCGCCCGCCTGGCGCGGGAATGCGCGGTGCGCGGACCGACGATGACCGTCAAGGTCGGCGTCCAGGGCCGCGTCGTGATTGGCCCGGCCGGCGGTCCCGGCCAGATCGAGGTGCCGCTGCGCTATGCCCTGGTGCACGAGGGACCCGAGCCGAAGACGATCCTGACCAAGTTCTATCGCTTCCCGGTGACCATTGCGGAGGGCCAGGGCAACGTTCCGTTCCTGCACATCGAGGAAGACATCACCTTCACGGTCCCGGCGCGAGGGCAGCTCGATAACTACGTCGTGTATGTCGGCTTCGATCCCGCCGCCGCGAAGGAGCCGCCGGTCAAGAAGACGCGCCGGTCCGGCTGATCGCGAAGGACTGGCATGGACGCGGAACCGGACACGACCGAGAGACCGCCAGAGCAACTCTCGGTCACGCCGCTGCACGCGCTCCACCTCGCCCGCGGCGGCCGCATGGTGCCGTTCGCCGGCTACTCCCTGCCGGTTCAATATGCCGACGGAATCATCGCCGAGCACAATCATACCCGCAGCGCCGCCGGTCTGTTCGACGTCTCGCACATGGGGCAGGCGTTCCTGGTCGGGCCCGACCACGCGACGGTTGCGCGCGCATTGGAGGCGCTCGTTCCTGCCGACATTCTCGGACTTGGTCCCGGGCGGCAGCGCTATACCCAGCTTCTGAACGCCGAGGGGGGCATTGTCGACGACCTGATGGTCACCCGCTCGAGCGACCCGGCCGAGGATGGCGTGCTGATGCTGGTGGTGAACGCCGCCCGCAAGGACGCCGACTTCGCTCATTTTGCCGCCGGGCTTCCGGCCGGCGTGCGACTGTTGCGGGCTAACCATCGCGCGCTGATCGCCGTGCAAGGGCCGCTCGCTGCCGACGTCGTTAGCCGCCATTCGCGCGACATCGCGGCGATGGACTTCATGTCGGCGCAAAGCGCCAGCTTCGACGGCATCGACTGCCATGTCAGCCGTTCCGGCTATACGGGCGAGGACGGATACGAGATTTCCGTCAAGGCAACGCGGGTGATCGCGATCGTCGAACGACTGCTCGATGATCCGCGGGTCAAGCTTGCCGGCCTTGGCGCGCGCGACTCGCTTCGCCTGGAAGCGGGCCTGTGCCTCTACGGTCACGACATCGACGAGACGACGTCGCCGGTGGAAGCCGCCCTGACGTGGTCGATTGCGCGGCGGCGGCGAGAAGAGGGCGGCTTTCCGGGCGCCGCACGCATTGCCGCCGAGATCGCCGAGGGGCCGAAGCGACGGCGCGTCGGCATCAAGCCCGAGGGCCGCGCGCCGGCGCGCGAGGGCACCGAAATTCGCCAATCGGATGGCGCCGTGATCGGCCGCGTCACGTCCGGCGGCTTCGGCCCGACGGTCGAGGGGCCGATCGCCATGGGCTATGTCGAGCCGCGCTTTGCCGAACCGGGCACGAAACTCGCGCTGATCGTGCGCGGCAAGGAGTTGCCGGCAAGCGTGGTGCCGCTGCCGTTCGTGCCGCACCGCTACCGGCGCGGCGGATAGCGCGATCGACCTCTCGATTGTCATCTGAACGCCGGGGTCCTTAGGTCCCGGATCGGGTCGCTTTCGCGAGCCGTCCGGGATGGCAATCGCTA
>JBJMSU010000175.1:0-14253 GCA_045801465.1 Xanthobacteraceae bacterium
TGCGCTATTGCGGGCGCAACTCGATCGCCGTATATCTTGCCTTCTTTCTCGGCATGGCGGGCGCACGCACGCTGCTGATCAAGACCGCGGTCGTCGCCGACATCGGCACCATGTCCGTGCTGGTGACTCTCGCAGGTATCGTCGGGGCGCTGGCGCTGTTCTGGGCCGTGCGTTTCACGCCGCTGCGCATCCTGTTCGAGCGGCCGCAGGCCTTCTGGCTTGCGTCCAAGCCGCGGCTGGCGCTGCAGCCGGCGGAATAGCCCCAGGGCATGTGATGCGGACCTATCCTCCTCGTCATGGCCGGGCTTGTCCCGGCCATCCCGCTTAGTTTCGCACCGCGTTCGCCGCCTAAGCGGGATTGCCGGGCCAAGCCGGGCCAAGCCCGGCAATGACGATGTGGTAACGGCACGGAACCGAAACCTGTTCCCGAGATTGGTTGGCTGGGCTTTACCGCGCCGGCCAGCGCATGTTCCGGCGAAGTGGGCACCGGTTCGCCGAGAAGAACATACGCCACCCAATGACGTCATGATCAACGACCTCTGGTACAAGAACGCCGTGATCTATTGCCTGTCGGTCGGCACCTACATGGACGCCAACGGCGACGGCATCGGCGACTTCCAGGGGCTGATGCGCCGTCTGGATTACCTGCACGGGCTCGGCGTCACGGCGATCTGGCTGATGCCGTTCCAGACCTCGCCCTATCGCGACGACGGCTACGACGTCTCGGACTACTACAGTGTCGATCCCCGTTACGGCACGCTCGGCGATTTCGTCGAATTCACGCACGGCGCCAAGCAACGCGGCATCCGCGTCTTGATCGATCTGGTGGTGAACCACACCTCCGACCAGCACTGCTGGTTTCAGGAGGCCCGGCGCGACCCGAATTCGAAATATCGCAACTGGTACGTCTGGTCGAAGAAAAAACCGCCGCGCGCGAACGAGGGCATGGTTTTCCCCGGCGTGCAGAAATCCACCTGGAGCTACGACGAGCAGGCGAAGGCCTGGTACTTCCATCGCTTCTACGACTTCCAGCCGGACCTCAACACGTCCAACCCGGAAGTGCAGGCCGAGATCCTGAAGATCATGGGCTTCTGGATCCAGCTCGGCGTCTCCGGTTTCCGCATGGACGCGGTGCCGTTCATTATCGGCACCAAGGGAGCGAAGGTGAGGAAGCCGGAAGAGCAGTTCGACATGCTGCGCAGCTTCCGCGAGTTCCTGCAATGGCGGCAGGGCGACTGCATCGTGCTGGCGGAAGCCAACGTGCTGCCGGAAACCGACATGGACTATTTCGGCGCCGACGGCGACCGCATGCACATGATGTTCAATTTCCAGGTCAATCAGCACCTCTTCTACGCGCTCGCCGCCGCCGACACGCGTCCGCTCGTCAAGGCCATGAAGGCGACGAAAACGCGTCCCGCCACCGCCCAATGGGGCATCTTCCTGCGCAACCACGACGAATTGGATCTCGGACGCCTGGAGAAAGCGCAGCGGGAGAAGGTGTTCGCCGCGTTCGGGCCGACGCCCGAAGAGCAGCTTTACGACCGCGGCATTCGGCGGCGGCTTGCCGCCATGCTGGACGGCGATACCCGCCGGATCGAGCTCGCCTACAGCCTGTTGTTCACGCTGCCCGGCACGCCGGTCATCCGCTATGGCGACGAGCTCGGCATGGGCGATGACCTGTCGCTCCCGGAGCGCAACTGCGCCCGCACGCCGATGCAATGGTCGACCGAGCCGCACGGCGGCTTCACCAAGAGCGACAAGCCCATCCTTCCGGTGATCAGTGGCGGGCCTTATGGCTTCGAGCACATCAACGCCGCGATCCAGCGCCGCCATCCGGATTCGCTGCTCAACTGGACCGAGCGCATCATCCGCATGCGCAAGGAGGTGCCGGAAGTCGGCTGGGGTGATTTCACCGTCATTCCGACGCGCAACCCGGCCATCCTGGTGATGCGCTACGACTGGCGCAACAACTGGGTGCTGTTCGTGCACAATCTCGACGCCAAGCCGCACGAGATCACCTTCCGCGTCGGCATCGACGGCGAACACGGACGCATGCTCGTGAACCTGTTGGCGGAAGACCACAGTCACGGCGACGAGAACGGCAAGCACCGGCTCGTCATCGAGGGCTACGGCTATCGCTGGTATCGGGTTGGCGGCCTCGATTATCTGCTCCGCCGCAGCGAGATCGACGAAACCGACGAGCCGAAGGGTTGATGAGTAGCCTCTCAATACTCGTGGCACAATCTCACGCTCGTCATTGCCCGGCCATGACGACTCAGTGCAAATTGAAAATGGTCGGGTGGCGAAGTCGCCGACGGAGTGTTAAGTCCGCGGGGTCAGCCTGAGGGCCAGCCCTGCATGAACGACACCGCGCAAACCGCCGCCCGCGTACGCCCGCTGAAGAAGGGCGATCACGTCTTCCTGGTCGACGGCTCGTCGTACATTTTCCGCGCCTATTTCGCCATGTTCAAAGCCGCGCAGCAGCGCGGCAAGAGCTTCACCCGCAGCGACGGGCTCCCCATCGGCGGCGTGCTGACCTTCTCCAACATGCTGTGGAAGATGCTGCGGGAAGGGCTTAACGGCGTGAAGCCGTCCCACCTCGCGGTCGTGTTCGACTATGCCGCCAAGAGCTTCCGCAACGACATCTATTCCGACTACAAGGGCCACCGGCCCGAGCCGCCCGACGAGCTGATCCCGCAGTTTCCGCTGATGCGCGACGCCGTGCGCGCCTTCGGCCTGATCCCGATCGAGCAGGAAGGTTTCGAGGCCGACGACGTGATCGCGACCTATGCGCGGCTGGCGCTCGAAGCCGGTGCCGACGTCACCATCGTGGCCGGCGACAAGGACCTGATGCAGCTGGTGCGGCCGGGCATCCAGATGTTCGACCCGATGCCGGGACGCGAGCGGCCGATCGGGATCGAGGAGGTGATCGAGAAATTCGGGGTGCCGCCCGCCAAGGTGCCGGAGGTGCAGGCGCTGATCGGGGATTCGACCGACAACGTGCCGGGCGTGCCCGGCATCGGCGTCAAGACCGCGGCCCAGCTTATCAACGAGTTCGGCGACCTCGAAACGCTGCTCGCGCGCGCTGCCGAGATCAAGCAGGAGAAGCGGCGGCAGTCATTGACCGAGTTCGCCGAGCAGGCGCGCCTGTCCAAGCGCCTGGTCATCCTCGACGACCACGTCACGCTGACGATCCCGCTCGAGCGGCTTTGCCTCGATGGCGCCTCCTGCCTCGAGGGGGGCGAGCCGAAGACGCTGATCGCCTTCCTCAAGGCCATGGAATTCACCGCGCTCACCAAGCGCGTGTCCGAGCAGACCGGTGTGAACGCCGATACGATTGCGCCCGATGCGCGGCTTGCCGCCAAGGGCATCGCCGCGCCGGAAGAGGAAATCCTCGAGCCCGAAGCCGAGATCGAGCACGCGCGCACCGGCGATCTGTTTCCCGCGCCGCCGCCGCCGCCACGGCCGTCTCCGGCGCCCTCTCCGGGCGAGGCGCTGCTGCTGCCGGAGGCTCTGGTGGCGACGCGCCGTGCTGAGGCCGCCAATGCCGAGGTCGCGCACGCGCGCTATCACGTGATCTCGCTGATCTCAGGGCTCGATGACTGGATCGCCGAGGCCAGGCGCGAGGGGCTCCTCGCCATGACCTTGCGAACCTCGTCGCCCGACCCAATGCAGGCCGAGATCATCGGCATCGCCATGGCGATCACACCAAATCATGCCTGCTATCTGCCGCTCGGGCATCGTGCCGCCGACGATCTCCTGGCCGAGGGCGGGCTTGCGGACGGCCAAATTCCGGCTGCCGAGGCGCTGTCGCGGGTCAAATCCCTGCTGGAAGACACCAGCGTTCTCAAGGTCGGCCATGACATCAAGAAGGATGTCGTGACATTGGCGCGCAACGGCATCGCGCTGACGCCGTTCGACGACGTGATGCTCATGTCCTACGTGCTCGATGCCGGGCTCGGCGGCCACGGGATCGACGAGCTGGCGACGCGGCACCTCGATCATGCCCCCATCGCGTTCCAGGACGTGATCGGCAAGGGGCGCAACCAGGTTGCCTTCGAGCGCGTCGAGATCGGCCGCGCCGGCACCTACTGCGCCGAGGCGGCCGATCTGATCGTGCGGCTGTGGCGTCTGTTCCAGCCGCGGCTCGTGGCCGAGCGGATGGCGACCGTCTACGCCACGCTGGAGCGGCCGCTGGTGCCGGTGCTGGCCGGCATGGAACGCGCCGGCATCTCCATCGATCCGGTGATCCTCAAGCGGCTGTCGTCCGACTTCGCGCAGGTGATGGCGCGGCTCGAGGACGAAATCTACGAACTCGCCGGCGAGCGCTTCAATCTCGGCAGCCCGAAGCAGCTCGGCGATATCCTGTTCGGCAAGATGGGACTGCCGGGCGCCAGCAAGACGCCGACCGGCGCCTGGTCGACGCGCGCTAATGTATTGGAGGAACTGGCGGAGGAGCAGGGCGTCGAGATCGCGCGCAAGATTCTCGAATGGCGCCAAGTCTCGAAGCTCAAGTCGACCTATACGGACGCGCTGCCGGGCTACGTCAACGCCGAGACCAGGCGCGTGCACACCTCTTACGCGCTCGCCGCCACGCCCACGGGCCGGCTGTCATCTTCCGAGCCCAATCTGCAGAACATTCCGATCCGCACCGCGGAAGGGCGCAAGATCCGCAAGGCGTTCATCGCCGCGCCGGGACATAAGCTCGTCTCCGCCGACTACTCCCAGATCGAGCTGCGCCTGTTGGCCGAGATCGCCGACGTTCCGGCGCTGCGCGAAGCCTTCCAGGAGGGTACCGACATCCACGCCATGACGGCTTCCGAGATGTTCGGCGTGCCGGTCGACGGCATGGTGCCGGAGGTGCGCCGCCGCGCCAAGGCGATCAACTTCGGCATCATCTACGGCATCTCGGCCTTCGGTCTCGCCAACCAGCTCGGCATCGGCCGCGAGGAGGCCGGCGCCTATATCCGCAAATATTTCGAGCGCTTCCCCGGCATCCGCGACTACATGGAGGAGGCCAAGGCGTACTGTCGCGCCCACGGCTTCGTCACCACGCTGTTCGGGCGCAAGGTGCACTACCCGGACATCAAGGCGAAGAACCCGTCGCTGCGCGCCTTCAACGAGCGCGCCGCCATCAATGCGCGGCTGCAGGGCACCGCCGCCGACATCATCCGCCGCGCCATGATCCGCATGCCCGACGTCCTCAGTGAGGCGAAGCTTTCCGCCCGCATGCTCCTGCAGGTGCACGACGAACTGGTGTTCGAGGTGCCGGACGCCGAGGTCGAACGGACCCTGCCGGTAGTCACCCGGGTGATGGAATACGCCCCGCTGCCGGCCGTCTCGCTGTCGGTGCCGCTGCAGGTCGAGGCGCGCGCCGCCGGTAATTGGGGCGAGGCGCATTGAGTCCCTGTCTGCTCGTTGCGTTCGGTTTCCTCGTGCTCGTCACCGTTCCGGCGCATGCCGCGACCGGCCTCGACGGCACCGCCTTGGCATGGCCGTGGGCGCTGCCCTTCGTTGGCATGCTTCTCTCGATTGCGATCGGCCCGCTCTTGTTCGCCCGTGTCTGGCATCGCCATTACGGCAAGATCGCCGCCGCCTGGGCTGCCGTCGCGCTCGCGGCAATCGCGGCCGCATTCGGCGCCTCGGCGGCACTCGCCGCGCTGATCCACGCGCTGTTCGCCGAGTACCTGAGCTTCATCGTCGTCCTGTTCGCGCTCTATACGGTCGCGGGCGGCATCCTGGTGACGGGACACCTGCCTGGCACGCCCGTGGTGAACACCAGCATCCTGGCGATCGGCACCGCCATCGCCAGCGTGGTTGGGACGACCGGCGCCGCCATGATCCTGATCCGGCCGCTGCTGCGGGCAAACGAAAAGCGCAGGCACAACGTCCACGTGGTGGTATTCTTCATCATTCTGGTCGCCAATGTGGGCGGTGCACTGAGCCCGCTCGGCGATCCACCGTTGTTCGTTGGTTTCCTCCATGGCGTGGATTTCTTCTGGCCGCTTCGACACCTGTGGATGCAGACCGGACTCGTGGCGCTCATCGTGCTCGCAATCTTTCTAGCGCTCGACACCTGGCGCTGGCGCCAGGAAGAACAGCGGTTCACCGATGCCGGCGAGCCCGTCGGCCTCCGCGTGCGCGGCCTCGTCAACCTGGCGCTCATTGCTCTCGTCGTAGCTGCCATTCTGATCTCGGGCGTGTGGCGGCCGGGGATCGACTTTCGCCTCCACGGGACCCCGGTCGCACTGCAGAATATTCTCCGCGATGCGGCGCTGATCGTCGTCGCCGCGTTGTCGGTGTGGCTCACGCCCGACGAGCACCGCGCCGCCAACGGCTTCACCTGGGAGCCGATCGTCGAGGTGGCCAAGCTGTTCGCCGCCATCTTCATCACCATCGTGCCGGTCCTGGCGATGCTCGATGCCGGCCGTAACGGCGCCTTTGCCTGGTTGCTGCGCTTCGTCACCGACACGGAAGGAAGGCCGCGGGAGGTCGCCTTCTTCTGGCTCGCCGGCGGGCTCTCCGCCTTCCTCGACAATGCACCGACCTATCTGGTCTTCTTCGAACTGGCCGGCGGCGACGCGCAGGCGTTGATGGGACCGCTGGCGGGAACGCTCGCCGCAATTTCGCTGGGCGCGGTGTACATGGGCGCGCTCACCTACGTCGGCAACGCGCCGAACCTGATGGTCTACGCCATCGCCGAAGAGCGCGGCATCAAGATGCCCAGCTTCTTCGCCTATCTGTTCTGGACCGCGCTCGTCCTGGTGCCCGTGTTCGTGCTGCTCACGGTGCTGCCCATTGCCCCGGTGCTCAGGCCGGCTTGACTCCCTTATCGCGTTGCCGGACCTTGCCGCGGCGATTTGCGGGGCGCGGGGACCAGGTCCGCATGGCCGAGGACTGAAGGCGGCCCCAAGCGACACGGGGCTGTTCATGACCGGGCACGCGGCGTCGAACGTCTATTTCGGCCTCGACCCGATGTGGGTGTCGACCCTGCTTCTGGCCGTCACCTACGGCATCATCATTTCCGAGAAGGTCAACCGCTCGATCATCGCGCTTATCGGCGCCGGCCTCATGATCCTGGTCGGCGTGGTCGACCAGGTCGAAGCCATTAAGGGCGTCGACTGGAACACGATCGGGCTCTTGACCGGCATGATGATCCTGGTCTCGATCTCGCGCCGCTCCGGCATGTTCCAATATATCGCCATATGGTCGGCCAAGGCCGCCAAGGCGCATCCGGCCGGCATCCTGTTCCTGCTGCAGATCACCACCGCGGTCGTGTCGGCGTTCCTCGACAACGTCACGACCGTGCTGCTGATCGTGCCGGTGACGCTCGCCATCACCAAGGAGCTCGAAGTCCCCCCTTACCCGTTCCTGTTCGCCGAAATCTTCGCCTCCAATATCGGCGGCACCGCCACTCTGATCGGCGATCCGCCCAACATCCTGATCGGCTCGCAGGTCGGGCTCGACTTCAATGCCTTCGTCATCCACCTGACGCCCGTCATCGTCGTGGTGATGGCGGCGCAGGCGGTGATGATCCACGTGCTGTGGGGCAAGGAGATGAAGGCGACGCCCGAGCGCGAGGCGCGCGTCATGGCGATGAAGCCCGAGGACGCGATCAAGGACTGGCTGCTGCTCAAGCAGTCGTTGGTCGTGCTCATCGTCGTGATGATCGCCTTCGCCCTGGCGCGGCCGCTGCATCTCGAGCCGGCGACCATTGCCATGTTCGGCGCCGCGGTGCTGATGCTGCTCGACAACTGGGCGCACCTTTCCGAAAAGGCCTCGCACAACATCCATCAGACGTTCGGCGACGTCGAATGGATCACCATCTTTTTCTTCATCGGCCTGTTCATCGTGGTGCACGGCGTCGAGGTCGGCGGCCTCCTCAAGTTGCTGGCCGACAAACTGGTGGTGGCGACCGGCGGCGACATGGCCAATGCCGGTTACGCCATCCTGTGGGCGTCCGCGTTCCTCTCGGCCATCGTCGACAACATCCCGTTCGTCGCCACCATGATCCCGCTGATCAAGAGCATGGCGCCCGCCTATGGCGGCGCCGACAAGATCGAGCCGCTGTGGTGGTGCCTCTCGCTCGGCGCCTGCCTCGGCGGCAATGGCACCCTGATCGGCGCATCGGCCAACCTCACCGTGGCCGGCATCGCCGAGCGCAACGGCGTCCCGTTCCGCTTCCTCACCTATGCGTACTACGCCATGCCGATGATGGTGGTGTCGGTCGCGATCTGCCACGTCTACGTCTGGTGGCGCTATTTTTGATCCACACTATGGGACGAGCGCCCGCGTGGTGTCGTCGAACAGTTCATCCACCTCGAGCCGGCGCGGAATGATCTTCTGCTCGAAGGCATATTGGGTGATCAGCTCGAGCGGCTTGCGCAAAGCCGCGACGCCGAACGGGAGCGAGTCGATCGCGCCGGGCGGCGGCCCTGCCTTCTTGCTCGCCAGCAGCAGGCGGAAGATCTCGTTCACGACATCGGGTCTTGTTTTCGACAAGGCCTCGTTGACGACGAAGATATGGTTGACCTGGACGGCGCCATATTTGGCGTGCCACGCGCGCGCCGCGGCCTGCGGGTCGGGGATCAGCGGCCGAATCCGTGGGTCCTTGGGCAGGTCTCCCATGATGGCGGCGTCGACATCACCGTCGAGCAGCATCTGGTCGAGCTTCTTGCCCCCGGAGGCGCGTTCCACCCCGGGAGGATCGCGGTACTCGATGACGTGCGGGTCCTCGAAGGTGACGAACTGGACGCGCTTGAGATCGACTCCGTACTCGTGAGCGAGAATGCCGCGCAGCCACACTCCCGTGGTCTGCGTGTAGGAGCGCACGCCGACGCGGCGCCCCTCGATGTCGTTCGGGCTCAGTTCGCCCTTGCTGGCGTTGTAGCCGATCAGGCCGTGCTGGAAACGCCCGAGCACGAAGGCCGGCAGCGCCACCAGCGGCTTGCCGTAGGCCTTGGCCTGCAGGAAGGTCACGATGGCGAGCTCGCTCGCGTCGAAGGCGCCCTCGCGCACCATCGGCTTGAAGCCTTCGTAGGCCTGCTTCGGCCCGCAGAAGTCGAGCTTGACGAGGTCCGAGCTGACCTCGCCGGCGCGCAGCGCATGCGTCACCGGGTACTCGGCGAGATGGGCTCTGAGCGTGATCGGGCCGGCGGAGGGAAAAGCGACAGTCATTGCGGCACCTCACATTTCACTCGTCGTCCCCGCGGAGGCGGGGACCCATGACCATGTCGGCGAGTATATCGCGACGTCGGTGGCCATAGGTTCCCGCCTGCGCGGGAACGACACAACTCATGTCCGTCCGGCGAATTGGCGCGCCTTGTCGAGGTGGCCGTAGGAGCGGACCGGCGCACACATCAGGAACCGATAGCCTTCCTTGATGATGCGCTCGGCGTTGCCGGCCTCCACATGGGGATGGCCGACGACCACGTTCGCCTCCTTGCAAGTGCGGACGATCTCGGCCATCGCCTCGAGCACAACCTTGTGCTCGTACTGGCGCGGATAGCCGAGCTCCTGGCTCAAATCCCCCTCGCCGATGAGGATGGCACCGATGCCGGGCACTTGCTTCAGCATATCGCGCAAATTTCTGATCCCTTCGGTATCCTCGATCATCAGGATGACGAAGATCTCGCCCTTGGGATTGAGCGGCCACACGTCGGCGCGCTCGTAATATTCCTGCTGCGTCACGCCCCAATAGCGCACCGCCGCCGTCGGGCCGTCGCCGCGGATGCCGGCGGGCTCGTACAGCGGCTTGTCCTGCAGGCGCGGATAGCGGCACGCGGCGACCGCGTTGTAGGCTTGGTCGACCGTGCTGATGTGCGGCCAGATCACGCCGTACGCGCCGAGATCGAGCACCTGCTTGGCGTGCCACTGCGCCTTCTCGCCGCCGTTGGGCGGGATGCGCGCCATCGGCGTCACCGACGGGGCCAGCGAACCCGACTGCGCGATCAGGCGCCGGTTCAGCAAGTATTGCAGGCAATCGCGAAAGGCGCGGATATCGTAGGGATTGTGCTCCATCTCGAACACGATGCCGTCGTACTTGGCGGTCGTGAGGGCGATGGCGGATTCGGCGTCGGCCGGGGTGAAGGCCGTGAACGCGTGCTGGCCCTGCTCGAGCGCGCGGATAATGCCGTTGAGCCGCGGAATGTCGGCCATAATCTCTCCTGCTCACTATCTGTGCTGCGAATTTGCGGGCGGCGCAGCCGAGTCCCCTAATCCCTCCCCCGAAGGGGGAGGGTGGCGCGCGCAGCGCGCCGGGTGGGGAGTCGCCATAGCGCAAGCCGCCTTCCCCCACCCGCCTCGCTTCGCTCGGCACCCTCCCCCTGCGGGGGAGGGATAAAGAATCGGAGCCACCGCCCTCACCGCTCAGGCGGCCTTGCGCCGCTTGAGGGCGGCGGCGAGCCGGCCGTAGACCTTGAGCGCATTGCCCTCGAAAATCTTCGTCTTGTCGGCAGGGCTCAGCGACACCTGGTCGATATAGCGCTTGGTGTCGTCGTAGTGCTGCCCGGTCTCGGGGTCGATGCCCTTCACGGCGCCGACCATCTCGGAGGCGAATAGGATATTTTCGACCGGGATCACGCGGGTGAGCAGCTCGATGCCCGGCAGGTGATAGACGCAGGTGTCGAAGAATACGTTGTTGAGAAGATGCTCCCTGAGCGGCGGCCGCTGCATGTCCTGCGCCAGGCCGCGATAGCGGCCCCAATGATACGGCACCGCGCCGCCGCCGTGCGGGATGACGAATTTCAGCGTCGGGAAATCCTTGAACAGGTCGGCGGTGATGAACTGCATGAACGCGGTGGTGTCGCCGTTGATGTAGTGGGCGCCGGTCGCGTGGAAGCACGGATTGCACGACGAGCTGACGTGGACCATGGCGGGAACGTCGAGCTCCACCATCTTCTCGTACAGCGGATACCAGTAGCGGTCGGTCAGGGGCGGGTCCTTCCAGTAGCCGCCCGACGGATCGGGACTGAGATTACAGCCGATGAAGCCCAGCTCCTCCACGCAGCGCGTGAGCTCGGCGATGCAGTTCGCCGGCGGCACGCCCGGGACCTGCGGCAGCTGGCAGACCCCGACGAAGTTCTCGGGGTAGAGCGTGCACACGCGATGGATGAGATCGTTGCAGATCCGCGCCCATACCTGGCCGGTTTCCGCGTTGCCGACATGGTGCGCCATTCCGGCGGCGCGCGGCGAGAAGATGGTGACGTCGGTGCCGCGCTCGCGCTGGAACTTGAGCTGCGCCTTTTCCAGGCTGTCGCGAATCTGGTCGTCGCTGATCCCGAGATTGGTCGAGGTCGGGCGGCGCGACGCGTCGGCAAGGCCGGCGAGCTGGCGGTCCCGGAACAGCTCCAGCTCGCGCGGCGCCGTCGTGTAATGGCCGTGGCAGTCGATGATCATGGAAACCTCGGAAAGAGCGGGGGGAGGGCGGCGCCAAGCCTGGACTTTGAGAGCGTCGGCCGTCAAGCGCCTGGCGAGATATCCGGTATGTGCGGCAATCGGGCTATGCGGGTGACGCAGGAGCTGGCGGGGTGGGCCGCCAAGGGCTCGCACGTGCGTGGGAGCGCGACAATTCCTGGCAAAGGCAAACATGCTGTAGAATTGAGCCATGGATCGCGCGACTTTGCCCAGGCATCTCGAGGACGCCGAGCGGCAGGTTGCCCAAGGAAAGGATTACCTCGCGAAGCAGGAGGCTTTCATTGGCGAGCTCGCGCGCGAGGGCCACGGTACGGCGCAGGTCCGGGCGTTGCTGGATACCCTCCTGTAGAGTCAGGCTCTGCATGAGCAGCACCGGGGCTGGCTGAGCGAGATGGCCGCCCGGCCATGACGAGGAGGATGGGTGACCTGGCTGGTGCGGCCGCGACTGGTGAACGAGCCGTTCGCGGATCCGGCTCTGTTCGTCACCTTCCAGTTCGGCCGCCGCGCCCTGCTGTTCGATCTCGGCGAGCTTGGCGCGCTGACGAGCCGCGAGCTCTTGCGCGTCAGCGACGTGTTCGTCTCGCACACGCACATGGACCATTTCGCCGGGTTCGATCGGCTCCTGCGCTATCTCCTGCATCGGCCCGGGCCGCTGCACCTCGTCGGCCCGCCCGGTTTTTCCGACCGGGTCGCCGCCAAGCTTAGCGCCTATACGTGGAACCTGCTCGACCAGCGCTCGGTCGACTTCGCGCTCGTGGTCGACGAGTTCGATGGCCGCCTGTGCGGCCGCTGGCGCTTTCGTGCGCGCGACGCGTTCCGCCGCAGCGAGGAGGAGGCGCCGTCGCTGCCGCCCGGTTTCGTGCGCGCAGAGGCGGATTTTTCCATCGAAGCCGTCGTGCTCGACCACGGCATGCCATGCCTCGCCTTCGCGCTGCAGGAACGGCTGCGGGTGAACGTCTGGCGCCAAGGCCTGGAGCAGCGCGGCCTCGCGGTCGGTCCCTGGCTCAACGAGGCCAAGCGCGCGGTGCGCCGCGGCGCCTCGGATGACGCCGTCGTGACCACCGACGATGGCCAAGCCGTTTCCGTCGGCGAGCTCAAGCGCGACGCGCTGCGCGTCGCGCCCGGGCAGCGCGTCGCCTATGTGGTGGACGCCGCGGCGCATGCGGAGAACATCGAGCGCGCGGCACGGCTCGCGCGTGGCGCCGACCAACTGTTCATCGAGGCCGCCTTCGCCGACGAAGACGCCGCACTTGCGGCCGCCCGCCATCACCTCACGGCGGGCGCGGCCGGCGAGATCGCCCGCCGCGCCGGCGTGCGCCACGTGATCCCGTTCCACTTCTCGCCGCGCTACCTGGATCGCCCCGACCTCATCCCGGAGCAGGTCGCGCGCGCCTTCCGTGCCGGGTGACCGGGCAGCGGGCGGCGGCTATTGTGCAGAGATGATGCAAGCGCTTGCCGATACGCCTGACCGTGCCGCCATCCGCGATGCGGTCGCCGCGCTGTGCGCCCGGTTCGACGACGAGTATTGGCTCACGCGCGATCGCACCGGCACGTTTGCGTTCGACTTCCACAAGGCGTTCGCCGATGCCGGATGGCTCGGCATCGCCATGCCGGAGCAATATGGCGGCGCCGGTCTCGGCATTACCGAGGCGGCGATCATGATGCAGACGGTCGCAAACTCGGCCGGCGTGTTCGCGGCCTGCTCGACCATCCATCTCAACGTCTTCGGTCCGCACGCCATCGTGGTGCACGGCACGGACGAGCAGAAGGCGCGCTGGCTCCCACCGCTGATCAAGGGCGAGGTGCGGGCCTGCTTCGGCGTCACCGAGCCGGACGCCGGCCTCGACACCACGCGGATCACCACTCGCGCGGAACGCGGCGGCAACGGCTACGTCGTGCATGGCCGCAAGGTGTGGACGAGCGGCGCCCAGCACGCGCACAAGATCATGCTGCTGGCGCGCACGACGCCGATCGACCGATGCGCGCGGCCGAGCGATGGACTGTCGCTCTTCTACACCGATCTCGACCGCCGCTACGTCCAGGTGCACGAGATCCACAAGATGGGGCGCGCCGCCGTCGATTCCAACGCGACCTTCTTCGACGGCCTGCCGGTGGCGCTGGAAGACCGCATCGGCGAGGAGGGCAAAGGTTTTCGCTATCTCCTCGACAGCCTCAACCCCGAACGCATCCTCACCGCTGCCGAAGCGGTCGGGATCGGCCGCCGCGCGCTCTGCCGTGCGACGCAATACGCCAAAGAGCGGGTTGTCTTCGGCCGGCCGATCGGCCAGAACCAAGCGATCCAGCATCCGCTCGCCGAGAGCTGGGCCGAGCTTGCGGCCGCCGAATTGATGGTCCTACGCGCCGCCTCCCTCTATGACCGCGCCGAACCGTGCGGCGCGGAGGCCAACGCCGCGAAATATCTCGCCAGCGATGCGTGCTTTGCGGCCGCCGACCGCGCGGTGCGCACCCACGGCGGTTTCGGCTATGCCAGCGAGTATCACGTCGAGCGTTACTTCCGCGAGGCCGTGCTCAGCCGTCTCGTGCCGGTCTCGCGCGAGCTCGTGCTGTGCTACCTCGCCGAGCGCGTGCTCGGGCTCCCGAAGTCGTATTGAAGGGTGCTCGTGTCCCGCACGCGGTGCAGCACGAAGCGATGCACCGCAGATGCGGGACCCGATTGCTTTATGTGATAACCGGATCCAGGGTCTGCAGCGCACCACCCTCGGGTCGCGCTTCGCGCGCCCGGGGGCAAGCTTGTCCCCCGGCCGCGCACTTGCGCGGACCCGGGATGCTGTGCTGCGCCCGGGGACGGGCGTTAGTCTTCGATGAACGTGGCGAGCT
>JBJMSU010000046.1:0-4495 GCA_045801465.1 Xanthobacteraceae bacterium
GTCTTGAACTCCGACAGCTTTTCCAGATTGCCGGCCGTCGGCTGTTGCGCCAGCGCGGCGTGCGCCGCGAGGATGGCGAACGACCCGGCCCATGCCAACGTTCTCATTTGTCTCCTCCCCGGTACTTCAACTCCACGTAGACTGCCACGCCGGCCGGCCGGAGCGGACTAGGAGACTGGCGCAGCGCAGGGGATGTGGGCACACAGGCACGAGCGTCGGGCATCAGGTGCCCCAACTTGGCATCGGTGACCCGTTGTTCGGTTGACCGGTTTTAGGGCGTGCCAGACTATCGGTCCCACGCAACGGACGCCGATGGGGACGACATGAGACATCAAGCTGCGTCATTCCGGCCGGCCGCCGCGGCGCTTGCCGTCGCGCTCGCGGTCGTGACCGCACTGGCCCCCGCCCAGACCTATCCGACCCAGCCGATCAAGATCATCGTCGCCACCGCACCGGCCGGCCTCGCCGACCTGGTCGCGCGCACCTTGGCGCAGAAGCTCAGCGAGGGCGGCCACGCCGCGGTGGTGGAGAACCGTGCCGGCGCCGCCGGCGCGGTCGGCGCGGACGCTGCCGCCAAGGCGCCGCCCGACGGGCATACGCTGTTCATTGGCATGCACTCCACCAATGCCATCCTGCCGCATCTCGTCGCCGATCTGAAATACGACGGCATCAAGGATTTCGCGCCGATCACCAACATCGCCACGTCGGCCAATATCCTGGTCGTCCATCCCGCCGTGCCGGCCGCGTCGATCGCCGAGCTCGTGGCCTATGCCAAATCCAATCCCGGCAAGCTCAGCTACGCCTCGCAAGGCAACGGCACCTCCGGACACATCGTCGGCGAGCAGTTCAAGAAGCTCGCCGGTATCGACATCGTGCATGTGCCGTATCGCGGCGCGGCACCGGCCATCCAGGATCTCGTCGCGGGCCAGGTATCCATGATGTTCGACGTCGTCCCACTGGCGAAACCGCAAATCGCGGCCGGCAAGGTGCGGGCACTGGCGGTCGCCTCTCCGCAACGGCACCCGGCCGTGCCCGACGTGCCGACCTGTGCCGAAGCCGGGTTCCCGCAGCTCGAAGGCGGGCCCTGGTTCGGCCTGATGGCGCCGGCCGGAACGCCGCGCGCCATCGTCGACTGGCTCAACCGCGAAGCGCACAGGGCGTTCACGGCGGCGGACGTGCGCGAGCGCTTCCTTTCCCAGGGCGTGACGCTGCCGCTCGGCACGCCGGAGGAATTTTCCGCATTCGTCGCCAGCGAGAGCAACCGCTGGCGCGAGATCATCCGCACCGCGGCGATCCGGATGGAATAGGGGGCTGCCCCGCATTTCGCCGCGCTCGCGTCCAGGCACGCTGCGGCACTTGATCAACGCATGCGCCGTCGCTTAGACCTAGCCCGGACGGTTGGTGTCCCAACTGTCCCACCGATATGCCGATATGCGCAGGAAAGCAGCCTGATGTCGCGGTTGTTGTCGCTCGCCCAGGCCGTCGAAGAAGTGCTTGGCGACGGCGATATGGTGGCGATGGAAGGGTTCACTCATCTCATTCCCCACGCAGCCGGCCACGAGGTGATCCGGCAGCGGCGCAAGCGCCTGACCCTCGTGCGCATGACGCCGGACCTCATCTACGACCAACTCATCGGCATGGGCTGCGCCGAGAGGCTCGTCTTTTCCTGGGGCGGCAATCCGGGCGTGGGATCGCTGCACCGGCTGCGCGATGCGGTAGAGAACGGCTGGCCGGCCCTGCTCACGCTCGAGGAGCACTCGCATGCCGCCATGGCCAATGCCTACGAGGCCGGCGCCGCGGGACTGCCGTGCGCGATTTTCCGCGGTTACATCGGCGTCGATTTCGCGAAGGTAAATCCGAACATCAAACGCATCACCTGCCCGTTCACCGGCGAGGAGCTCGCCGCCGTTCCGGCGCTGCGGCCCGATGTCGCCGTGGTGCACGCGCTCAAGGCCGACCGCGCCGGCAACGTGCTGCTGGAGGGTATTGTCGGCGTACAGAAGCAGGTGGTGCTGGCGGCCAAGCGCTCGCTGGTCACGGTCGAGGAAATCGTCGACGATTTCGGTCCGCGCAGCCCCAACACGGTGATCCTGCCGAGCTGGACGGTGAGCGTGATTGCCTGCGTGCCGGGCGGCGCGCATCCCTCTTATGCGCATGGCTATTACAAGCGCGACAATGCCTACTATAAGGCCTGGGATGCGATCTCGCGCGAGCGCGACAGCTTTCTCGCCTGGATGAAGACGAACGTGCTGGAGAAGGGCCCAGAGGCATTCGCCATCCATGCCCGTAAGGTGAGCATCGCGGCAGAGTGAGAACGATCGATGGCCGAGCCGTACACGCCCAACGAGATGATGACGATCGCGGCGGCGCGTGCGCTGCGCAACGACGATGTCTGCTTCGTGGGCATCGGCATGCCGTCGGCGACCGCCAACCTGGCGCGGCTGACGCACGCGCCTGACATCACGTTGATCTACGAATCCGGCACCATCGCCACCAAGCCCAACGTCCTGCCGCTCTCGATCGGCGACGGCGAATTGTGCGACACGGCCCTCACGACCGTGTCGGTGCCCGAGATGTTCCGCTACTGGGTGCAGGGCGGGCGCATCAGCGTGGGCTTCCTCGGCGGCGCGCAGATCGACCGCTTCGCCAACCTCAACACCACCGTGGTCGGCCGCTATGACAAGCCCAAGGTGCGGCTGCCGGGCGGCGGCGGCGCGCCCGAGATCGCCACCTCGTGCGGCGAAATCTTCATCATCATGGGCCAGTCGAAGCGCAGCTTCGTCGACAAGCTCGACTTCATCACCTCGCTCGGCCATGGCGCCGGCCATGGCGACCGCGAGCGCCTCGGCGCCAAGACCAAGGGGCCGACCAAGCTCGTCACCGACCTCGCCGTGTTCGAGCCCGACGCCGAGACCAAGGAGATGACGGTGGTCTCGATCCATCCCGGGGTGACGCGCGAGCAGATCCAGGAGAATACCGGCTGGGCGGTGCGCTATGCCGGCAAGGTCGGCGAAACGCCCGCACCGACGGTGCAGGAGCTCGAGGTGCTGCGTGAGCTCAACGCGCGCACGGCGCGCGCGCATGGGAAAGCAGCGTAAGGAATCGGCCATGCCGGAAGCGTTTGTCTGCGACGGAATGCGCACACCGATCGGTCGCTACGGCGGCGCGCTCGCCAAGGTGCGCACCGACGATCTCGCCGCCGTCCCGATCAAGTCGCTCATGGCGCGTCATCCGCAAGCGGACTGGTCGCGGCTCGACGAGGTTTTCCTCGGCTGTGCCAACCAGGCCGGCGAGGACAATCGCAACGTCGCCCGCATGGCGCTGCTGCTGGCGGGGCTGCCCGACTCGATCCCCGGCGTCACCGTGAACCGGCTCTGTGCCTCCGGCCTCAATGCGGTCGGCGCCGCCGCGCAGGCCATCCGCGCTGGGGAGATGGACTTCGCCATCGCGGGCGGGGTGGAGTCCATGACGCGCGCGCCGTTCGTCATGGCCAAGGCGGAAGGCGCGTTCCAGCGCAGTTCCGATGTCCAAGACACGACCATCGGCTGGCGCTTCATCAATCCGCTGATGAAGGCGCAGTATGGCGTCGATCAGATGCCGGAGACGGCCGAGAACGTCGCCGAGGAATTCCAGGTGGCGCGCCGCGATCAGGATGCGTTTGCCTGGCGCTCGCAGCAGCGCGCCGCCAAGGCAATGGCCAAGGACTTCTTCGCGGCCGAGATCGCGCCCGTTGAAGCGCCGGGCGGCAAGGCCGGCCCGATCGTCGTCGACAACGACGAGCACCCGCGCCCCGACACCACGCTCGAAGGTCTCGCCAAGCTCAAGCCGTTCGTGCGCAATCCGGGCACCATCACGGCCGGCAACGCGTCCGGCGTTAACGACGGCGCCGCCGCCGTGATCGTCGCTTCGGAGAAGGCGGCCAAGGCCCACGGGCTGACGCCCTACGCACGCGTCCTCGGCATGGCGGCCGCCGGCGTGCCGCCGCGCATCATGGGAATCGGTCCGGTTCCATCCACCCGCAAGCTGATGGAACGGCTCTCGCTCAAGATCGGAAATTTCGACGTGATCGAACTCAATGAGGCCTTCGCCTCGCAGTCGCTCGCGGTCATGCGCCAGCTCGGACTTCCCGACGACGCCGAGCAGGTCAATCCGCATGGTGGCGCGATCGCACTCGGTCATCCGCTCGGGATGTCGGGCGCGCGGCTTGCCGGCACCGCCATGCGGGCATTGGAAGCGCGCGCTGGAAAACTTGGACTTGCGACGATGTGCGTCGGCGTCGGGCAGGGCGTGTCGCTCGCGCTTGAGCGCGTCGCCTAGAAGGAGAGCCGAGATGTCCATCATTTATCCGATCGGCAGCATGAAGGTGCATCCGTCGCGGGCCTTTCCCGGTTACAAAAGTACGGCCAAGCGCCATCCGAAGAAGCCGCTTGTCATCATGCCGCATACGCTCTCGGAACTGACCGGCCCAGTTTACGGCCATGACGCGATCCGGCCG
>JBJMSU010000095.1:0-21137 GCA_045801465.1 Xanthobacteraceae bacterium
GTCCTGGGCGGCAGCCATCAGCTTCAAGCCGGCGCTCTGCCACTGCTGCATCGCTGCTTCTCCGCCGGAACATGTTCGACGATCGATTTGGCCGAGTCACGGCCGGAGCCGCGCGCAGCGCGGGGGCGCGAAGCGCCAGCCTTGACGCGGCCAAATCGATCCGCGATCCCCCTGCGACAACATCACAGTTGCTCATTCGATCACCTCGTCGGCGCGCGCGAGCAGCGTGGCCGGAACATCGAGGCCGAGCGCCTTCGCGGTTTTCAGATTGATGACCAGCTCGTATTTGGTCGGCATCTGCACCGGCAGGTCGGCCGGCTTATCGCCCTTGAGAATGCGGTGGACATAGCCGGCCGCCTGTTTGAACTGGTCGGTAATGTCAGGCCCGTAAGACACGAGGCCACCGTCGGTCCGTCGGTAGTAGACGGCCGGCAGTTTATGGCGGGCCGCCAGCGTCGCGACGAGGTTGCGACGAACCGCCGACCATGCACTCGCTGTCAGGATCAGTCCGCCCTGGGGGGCGCGCGCGAATTCCGCAATCGCCCGCTCGAGCTCGCCGGCATCGCGCACATTGACCGGGCTTGGCTCGATGCCGAGCGACGGCACCGCGGTCTGGATCGCGCCCCACTGACCAATCCCGGCCGTGATGGCAGGGTCACGAATAACGGCGGCGCGCGTCACGTGCGGCGCGACCTGCTTGAGCAGCTCCAGCCATTTCGCGCTGATGCCATATTCGAACTGGACGAATCCAGTGACGTGACCGCCCGGCCGCGCCAGGCTTTGCACCAAGCCCGCGCCGACGGGATCGGCCACATTCGTGAACACGATCGGGACGGTATTCGTCGCCTGCAGCAACGGCCCCATCGTCGTGGTGCCGCTGGTCAGGACAACATCAGGCACGAGCGCAAGCAGCTCGGCGATATGTTTGCGGATGCGGTCGGGATCGCCCCCGCCCGAACGATACTCGATCCGTATGTTACGGCCGTCCTCCCATCCCAGTTCTTTCAGCCGCTGCACGAAAGCCGCCAGCCGAGCTCGCACGTCCGGATCATCGGCGGACGCTCCGACGAGCACGCCAATGCGCTGTACGCGGTCCTGCGCGCGCGCCGCGAGCGGCCACGCTGCCGAGGCGCCGAGAGCCAAGATGAACTCGCGCCGCCTCATTCGATCACCTCGTCGGCGCGCGCGAGCAGCGAGGGCGGGATTTCGATGCTGAGCGTTTTCGCTGTTTTGAGGTTGATGACTAGCTCGAATTTGGTTGGCGCTTGCACGGGGAGATCGGCAGGCTTACTCCCCTTGAGGATGCGATCGGCGTACCCCACGGCACGTCGATAAAGGTCATCGGGTTCAGACCCGTAAGATATCAAGCCTCCGCTCTCGGCAAATATTCGGAATGGATACATCGCTGGAAGGCGATGACGGGCAGCCCCGGCTATGATTGGCACTAGATGAGCGCCGGTGAAGATGTCCGGCAACACCGCCAAGGCACTGTCAGACTCCCGGACCGCTGCATTGAGGGCTTGTTCGATGTCGACAGGGGTACGAATCGGCGTTGGGATCGGCTGCAACCCTAAAGATGAGCCGGCCACCTCCATCGAACTCAGGAAATGTCGGGAATAGGCTGCCGTTTCCGGATTGAACAGAACGGCAACTCGTGTAAGGCGTGGCGCGATCTGCTTGAGCATTTCTAGCCACTTTTCGGCGATCGTTGAATACTCAAAGTTTGTAAATCCGGTTGCGTTTCCGCCAGGTCTGGCGAAGCTTTGAATGAATCCAGAAGTGATTGGATCGGCGACTTGGACAAACACAATGGGAATCGTGCTTGTTTGTTGAAGGAGCGCAGCAGTGGTGGGGGTGCCTTGCGCAATGATCAAGTCAGGCTGACGATCCACCAACTCTCTTGCCAAAGCCATAACCTGCTTGGGATCGCCAGCAGCCCAACGAAAGTCCATCTGCAGGTTGTGCCCTTCGGTCCATCCCAGCTGACGAAGCTCTTCTCGCATACCCTTAACACGCGGCGCCGATTGGGGATTGCTCTCGGCAATGCCCATCAGCACTCCAATCTTCCGTATCCGCTCGCCCTGCTGCGCGTGCACGGCGAACGGCCATGCCACCATGCCGCCCAGGAGCGTGATGACCTCGCGTCGCCTCATTCGATGACCTCGTCAGCGCGGGCGAGCACGGACGGGGGCACATCGAGGCCGAGCGCCTTCGCGGTCTTCAGGTTGATCACCAGTTCGTACTTCGTAGGTGCCTGCACCGGAAGCTCCGCCGGCTTCTCGCCCTTCAAGATGCGAGCAACGTAAGCAGCGGCGCTTCGAAACTGATCAGTGAAATTGGGTCCGTAGGAGACCAGGCCGCCCCCGGTGACGAAGAACCGTTCGAAGTAGATCGCGGGCAGCTTGTGCCGGGCCGCCAGCGCGATGATCAGATCGCGACGAACCACCGCCAACGCGCTCCCCGTGACGATGAGGCCACCGTTTGGAGCGCGCGCGAAGACCGTGACGGCGCGCTCGATCTCGGCGGCGTCGCGCACGTCGACTGGGCTCACTTCCACCCCGACCGACGGCGACACGGACTGGATGGCGCCCAAGAGCCCTAACCCCGCGGAGATGGCGGGGTCGCGAATGACCGCGACACGCGTGACGCCGGGCGCGATCTGCTTAAGGAGTTCGAGCCATTTCGCGCTGACCCCGTATTCGAAATTCACAAATCCGGTGGCATTGCCTCCCGGCCGCGCCAAGCTATCAACGTACCCGGCGCCGACCGGATCGACGACGAGCGTAAATACAATCGGCACGGCGCGTGTTACGTGGAGCAACGGCCCCACGGTCGCGGCGCCCGTGGCCAAGATGACGTCCGGCGTGAGCGCGACCAATTCCGCCGCGTACGAGCGGATGCGGTCGGGATTGCCCGCGGGCCAGCGGACGTCGATCTGCACGTTGCGGCCGTCCGTCCAGCCCAATTGCTGCAGCCCTTGCTGAAATGCCTTGAGGCGCGCCTGCCCCTCTGGATCGTCCGCGGCAAGCGAATTAAGCACGCCAATGCGCCGCACCCGCTCACGCTGCTGCGCGCGTGCGCCGAGCGGCCACGCCGTCGCGCTGCCGATGAGCACAATGAACTCCCGTCGCCTCATTCGATCACCTCGTCGGCGGCCACTTGCAGGGTTAGCGGCACCTTGAGGCCGAGCGTCTTCGCGGTGTTGAGATTGATGACCAGCTCGAATCGGGCCGACTGCGTGACCGGGAGATCAGCTGGCTTTTCGCCCTTGAGAATACGGCCGACATAAACGCCAGCCTGACGACCAGCATCGGAAATGCTGGTGCCGTAGCTCATCAGTCCGCCGGCGACAACGTATTCCCGTTGATTGTAGATCGCCGGAACGGCATGCCGTGCCACCAGAGGCACGAGCTCACGGCGTCGGGAGAGGAAGATCGGATCGCCGCCGACGAAGAGCGCGTCGGGCCGGTGCTGGGCGATTGTTGCGAAAGCCTGGTCGAAGTCATATTCGCCGCGTGCATTGACCACGTTGACTACATGGAGCTTAAGCCCGTGCATGCGCGCCGCGGCTTCAGCGTCGGCGATTTCGGGCTGACCGAGGGCACTGTCGGGATTGATGAGATAGTCGATGACGGTGGCGCTGGGCATCAACTCGCGCAGCAGCTCCAGTCTCTTCCCCGCGACGGCCGCGACGAGGAAGCTCGCTCCGGTGATGTTGCCGCCCGGCCGGTTGAGGCTAGTGACGAAGCCCAGTTTGACCGGGTCGCCGCCGCTGGTGAAAACGATGGGAATAGTGGTGGTTGCCGCACTGGCGATTAACGTCGAACGGGTTTCCGCTGCGATCACGGCGACCTGACGGCTAACCAGATCGGCCGCCAAGGCCGGCAATCGATCAAGTTGACCCTCGGCCCAGCGATATTCGACTGCGACGTTGCGCCCCTCGATGTAGCCGGCCTCCTTCAGACCATTGCGGAACGCAGTCACGTAAAATGCGAAGCCGCCGGGTGACGCGCTGTGCAACAAACCGATCACCGGCACCGCCGGCTGCTGCGCCCGCGTCGTGAGCGGCCACACCGCCGCCGCGCCGCCGAGAGCCAAGATGAACTGGCGCCGCCTCATTCGATCACCTCGTCGGCGGCTGCGAGCAGCTTGTCGGGCACCGCTAGGCCGAGCATCTGGGCGGTCTGATGGTTGATGACGAGTTCGAACTTCGACGATTGCACCACAGGCAGGTCCGCGGGCTTGGCGCCCTTGAGGATTCGGCCAGCGTAAACGCCGACTTGACGCCACGCATCGGCGATGTTGGCTCCGTAGCTCATCAGGCCGCCGGCTTCCGCAAAGTCACGCGCCGGATATGACGCTGGAACCGCGTAGCGCGTTGCCAAGTGGACCAATTGGGTACGCCGGCTGTTGAAGAAGGGATCGATAGCGAC
Organism: Xanthobacteraceae bacterium; assembly: GCA_045801465.1. Taxonomy (GTDB): domain Bacteria; phylum Pseudomonadota; class Alphaproteobacteria; order Rhizobiales; family Xanthobacteraceae; genus DATFWC01. Next base: position 4,434 of record JBJMSU010000095.1, read on the forward strand.
GAACACGGCATCGGGCGGCTCAAGCGCAAATCTTCCGAAGGCCGCATTGATCTCGCGAATGGTGCTGGCGTTAAGGATTTGGATTTTCAACCCCATGACGTGGGCTGCCACTCCAACTTCTCTCAACGTGGCCTCGACATTCACGGCATTGGTAGGATTGACCAGCACAGCCACTCGCGTGACTGCGGGCACCAGTTCACGGAGGAGTTCCAGCCGCTTGGCCGTCAACTCGCCGCTGAAAAAATTGATTCCCGTCAGATTGCCGCCTGGCCGGGAGACGCTGGCGACGAGACCGAGCCTGACCGGGTCATCGCTGGCGATGAAGACGACGGGGATCGTCGTGGTTGCCGCCTTCGCCGCAAATGCTGCAGGGTGGCCTCCGGTCGTAGCGATCACGGCAACCCGTCGGCGAACCAATTCGGCCGCAAGCTCCGGCAGCCGATCGTATTGGCCCTTCGCCCAGCGGTATTCGATGGCAAGATTCTCGCCCTCAACGAAGCCCGCCTCCTTCAGGCCCTGGCGAAATCCGCGCAGACGGTCCGCCAACTCGTCAGGCGATCTTTGGTCGAGGAGCCCGACCACCGGGATCGCGGTCTGCTGTGCTCGCGACGTTATTGGCCAACCGACCGGCGCTACTGCCGCGCTGCCGAGAGCCAAGATGAACTCCCGGCGCTTCATTCAATCACCTCGTCGGCAAGCGCGAGCAAGTTCGCCGGTATATCCAGCCCGAGCGCCTTGGCGGTCTTGAGATTGATGACCAGCTCGTACTTGATCGGCTGCAGTACCGGCAAATCTCCCGGTTTGGCTCCCTTGAGAATTTTTCCGACATAGATGCCGGCCCAGCGATATTGGTCGGTCAAGCTGACGCCCCAAGCCATCAGGCCGCCGACCCTGGCCCAATCCGAAGTCGTGTAGATTGCGGGCAGTCTGTGACGCAGTGCGAGCGCAGCGATCTGCGCAGAACGGGAGGTGAGGAGGGGATCGGCGCCGACGACCAATGCCCCCGGGCGTTGCTGGGCCAGGGCCGCAAAGGCGGGTTCGAAATCATCCTCACTATTGACGGAGGAGACGATGATTTGCAGTCCAAGCACGGCTGCCCCGACCCGCAGGTCGCGCAGGAGCGGTTCGGTCGCGGGATTGTCGGCGTGGACGAGCACGGCCACGGACTCGGCGGAAGGAACAAGCTGCCGAAGAAATTCGAGCCGTTTTGCCCCGAGCGCCGAGGTTAGATAGGCCATGCCGGTGGCGTTGCCGCCCGGACGATTGAAGCTTTCGACCAGCCCGGCCTTGACCGGATCGACGGTGATTACGAACACGATCGGGATCGTGGAAGTCGCAGCCTTCGCGGCGGACGCGCCGGTGGATGCGCTTCCGACGATAACTGAGACTCGGCGGCCGACCAGATCGGCCGCTAGAGCCGGAAGCCGCTCGGGATGGCCGTCGGCCCAACGATATTCGATCGCAACATTCTGGCCTTCGACATAGCCGGTTTCGCTCAATCCTTGGCGCAGCGCAGCCACGAGGAGCTCGGAACCCGCGGCCGTGCTGCCGCGAAGGAAGCCGATCACCGGCACCGCCTGCGCCCGCGTCGCGAACGGCAACGCAACCGCCGCGCCCGTGAGTAGAGTGATGAACGTGCGCCGCCTCATTCGATCACCTCGTCGGCGCGGGCGAGCAGCGTCGACGGCACTTCGAGGACGAGCGCCTGGGCGGTGATCATGTTGACGACGAGAGCAAACTTCGTCGCTTGCTCGACCGGAATGTCGCCCGGTTTCGCCCCGCGCAGAATTTTGTCGACAAGCTCGGCGCCGCGCCGCCACATGTTCTGCATGTTCGGCCCATACGACATCAGACCGTCGGCTTCGACGCCCTCTCGATAGCTGTACAGCGCCGGGCGGTGCGATGAAGGCGTGCCTGGGAAAAGCAATCCGATGGTGTGCAGCTTCAACGCTTGCTGCGCGCGCGCCGCCAACGGCCACGCCGTTGCCCCGCCGACCGTCAAGATGAATTCGCGCCGCCCCATGTCCGGCATGGGGGCACCTCCCCGTCCGCTCAGTCTGCCACACAGGCACCGGCAAGTCCTTGCATCAGATCTGAATCGTTCTGAATCGGGCTTTACCCGTGTTTCTGCGGTACGTTCTTCCACGAAGCGAGGCATTCGCCGGTGCGGCTGGGAAGTCCCATTTGCCAGGAGCGGAGGTCAATGGCGCACGATCCTCCGAGATGCGGGTGACCGTTCGGTCTTAATTGCGATGGGGAGGGGCAGGCCTGCCGCTGCGTTCTCGGGCTGTTCGACCAGGCGCGCGACCTGACGCATCCTCACCGGCGCCAATGCCGACGTCGGCGCCCGCAGGAGCCGTCTGCCCGTTGCGTTCGACGGAGAAGTCGAAACCGTGCCGTCGCCGCTCGACGATCGCACGCCGCCGGGGGCCGAGCGGACTTTCCACGTCGCCAAACGGCTTCCCAGGAGATCTCAACCGCTGCCCAATGTTCAACGCCCGGCGTATCCGCGATAAAGTGCCTCGACCACTTCCGCGCCAGCCGCGTCAGCCTTCTGCTCGGGAAAATTGGTCGTGACCACGATGCCAAGATCGTTGTCGACGTCGACCAAAATCTTCGCCAAATTCAAGGCATTCGAGCCGTTGTGGCTGAGCACCGGCTTTTCCGTCCAGTCGAATTTCACCACGCCCCAGCCGAACGCGTATTCGCCGGTCTGCGGCGTGCCGGGTCTGGGGTTCTCGATGCGCGGCGTCTTGACGTGCGGCGCATGGATGAGTTTGAGCGTCTGGGAGGTGACGATGGCCGGGCCGCGCCGGCCTTGGCCCGAGTTCCAGCCGGCCCAGCGAGCGAAATCCAAAATCGACATGTGCGCGGTTCCGGCCGGCCCGAGCATCGGCGGGGCGTCGGCGGCGGCGCCCCAAAGCATCGGCGTGATCTTGCCTTGTTCGTCGATCTGATGGCCGACCGGCGCGTCCAGCTTGCCGGGCGTCGCCTGCGCGCCGAGGCCGGCCGTGCGCAGCCCGAGCGGTGCAAAAATCTTTTCGACGATGAGCTGCTCCCACGGCACGCCCGCCGCCTTCTCGATCATCGCGCCGGCGATGATGTAGCCGAAATTCGCGTACTGGAACGGCGAGCCCTGCGGTTCCTTCGGCTCGTTGTGGCGCCACGCCGCGAGTGCGCGCAACCGCAGCGCGGCTAGATTGTAGTCGAAGGCGTCCGTGTTGAAATAGGCGGCGGCCATGTCCTTCGTGTCGGACGGGATGCCGCTCGAATGCGACAGGAGTTGCTCGAGCGTAACGGTCGCGAGCTTTTGATTCATGCCGGGCACATCGGCGCCCAGCACCTCGCCGATGGTCGAAGTCCAGCGCAGCTTGCCACCGTCGACGAAGATGCCGGCGAGCGTCGCGGTCATGGCCTTGGTGTCAGAGCCGAGATGGAAGCGATCGTCGATGGTCACCCCTATGTTGGTGCCGTAGACGCGCACGCCAACTGCGCCGGCGGCGACGATCTCGCCTTTCTTTACTACTGCTGCAGCCAGCGCCGGAAGGCCGTATTTCACCCGCACCGGCTCGATTTGCGCATCGAGCGATTGCGCCTGTGTCCAGGCGGGCGCCGGCAACGCGAGCGCGGCACCCGCCAGCACAAAGGCAACAAGCCGTAATGGCGAATGCATGATCGACCTTCCTCGCGAAGATTCAATTTGGACTCCCGCCGAAATGCCGATAGGCGGCATTCCGGCTTACTCGATCACCTCGTCGGCGCGGGCGAGCAGCGTGGGCGGGATGTCGAGGCCCAGCGCCTTGGCGGCTTTGAGGTTTACCACAAGCGTGAATTTCGCCGGCTGCTCGACCGGCAATTCACCTGGATTTGCGCCCTTGATGATCTTGTCCACATAAATGGCGGCGCGCCGGTGCATTTCCTCGTAACTTGGCCCGTACGACATCAAACCTCCCGCTTCCACCAGCTCGCGATAGGCATTCACGCTCGGCAGGCGATGTTGGCCGGCAAACTCCATGATCCGTACGCGGTTGTGAAGGAAGACGCGGTCGGCAAGCAGGAGAAGCGCGTCAGGTCGTGTCCTGACGATGGCAGCGAAGGCTTGGTCGAGCTCTTCGGACGTCGATACGCCCAGGAGCTGCAAATCGATCCGCAGCGTCTGCGCCCCTGCGCGCGCCTGCTGCAGCGAGACGGCATGGAAGAAGTTCGTTGGATTCCAAAACAGGGCCACGCGGGACACCTTGGGAGCGACCTCCCGGAGGAGCTCCAATCTCTTGCCCTCCAGATCTGGCGCGATCGAGCTCAAGCCCGTGATGTTGCCACCCGGCCGCGACAGGCTCGGGACGATGCCGCTTCCGACCGGATCGCCGACCGCCACCATGACCAGAGGCACCGATGTGGTCGCCTTCTTCACGGCAAGCGCCGCCGGTGTACCGGCCGTGACGATGAGATCCACGTTTGCGGCCAAGAGATCATCGACGAGGCCAGGAAGCCGCTGGTAGTCCCCATCCGCCCATCGGTACTCGATCAGGATGTTGCGCCCCTCCTCATAGCCGAGCTCACGCAACCCGTTGCGGAAGGGGCCGACGAGATTTGCTTCGAGCACAGCCGTGGAGTTTCCCAGGAAGCCGACCTTGGGCACCTTTGGGCTGTGCTGTGCGCGCAGCGACAGCGGCCACGTACACGCCGTGCCGCCGAGCACGCCAAGAAATTCGCGGCGCCTCATCGCTCCAACTCCCCGGGCAGCTTAATAGCGAGAATATAGCACCCGAGAAGAACGGCGAGCACTTTCCAAGGATGTGTCGGGGGACGTCCGGTTTGGGTCCATCTGCTGCCGAAAGAGGGATGTCCGCTCATCTCGCGATCGCTGCGCCGCAGCTGCCGTGTCGCGGATGCGGTGCAGCGCGAAACCCGGGCGCCGTGCACCGCTGACCCGCGACCCCGCTTCCTTGCCGCGCCCGCGCCGGACATGGTTTCGCAGTAACCTTACGGCGTAACCCTACACCAAAGCTCCGCTCACGCTCTCGGTCCATATCGTGTTTAGTGCCGCAAAACACAGGAGGACCGACATGAGCATCTTCCAGCGTCTGTTCCAGCGTAAAGTGCCGAACCACTTCATCCGGATCGATCCGAACAACGCCACCAACAAAGACTGGATGATCCTGCTCGAGGCGGGGACCATCGTCGGTCCGTCGCCGCGCAAGCTGCGCGTCGCCCGCTCGACGCAGGAGCGCAAGGTCGTCAGGAAGTACAACCTGCTCCTGCAGGCGGAATACTATCTCGACGTCGAAGGCTACGACCCGCGCATCCACGCGGTGTATTTCTGCCCGCAGCTCTACCGGTACGACTCCGAGACGAAGCTCCTGCCGCTCTACGGCGAAGAGATCGGCAAGCTGATCGCGCAAGCGCTCGAGAGCGGCATCAAGGAGCGGCGCCCGTGGTACGTGCCGTCCGACGACTTGCCGACGGAGCCGCCGATCAACGGTGCGGTCGAACCCGAACTCGACACGCTCGTCGTCGATATGCCTCAGCGTCGGCCAGTCGCCGCGAGCGCATAAGCCCGCCAACGGCGAGCGCGAGGGCGGGCGCCCGCGCCGGCCCCCGCGACATCGCAGAGTGAACGACCTCTCGTTTGAGACGCGCGCCACCCAACTCGGCTGTTGCCGACTTGGGTCAGCTTAAGCGCCGATCTCGGGTAACCCGAAATCGGTGGCGGGCTCAGGATGAGGTCTCACGAAGCGCCTCTCGAAGGCTCGAGGGTGACGGCTCAGGATGAGGGCACGATTCTCGAACCACAGGGGTGCGCGCGCTCCTTATATCGATATGAGCGCCGCTATTGCGGCACGACACCGTCCCGGCCGACGTTGACGCGGGCGGCCTCCAGCGTGCCGTCCGGCTTCTTCGTGGCGCTGATGATGGTGAAGTGCGCGCCCGGCTTGAGGTCGGCCTTGGTGCCGATCACGTAGCGGACAACGGGCACGTCGGGCGGCACCACGATCTTCTTCTCCCCGTCGCGATATTTGATATTGACCGCGTGGCCCTCGACCGCCGTCACGGCGTTGCCGACGGTGCCGTTGGTCATCGTGCTCTGCGGGACGGGCGCGTAGGGGCGATGCCCTTCGCCGGTGCCGCGCATGGTCTCGGGGAAGATATGCACCTCGAGCGCCTTCTGGCTGCCGTCCGGCTGCGGCATGGCGGCGCTGCCGATATAGGAGCCGACCGTGATGTCGGACAGCGCGGCCTTCTCCACCCCAACCACCTGCACGTTGTCGGTGAGCGTGACGCTGAGATCGGCGCCCTCGCGCGATTTGACCATCAGCGTGTTGCCGTCGAGCTTCTCGATGGTGCCGCGCACCCGCATGGTCTGTTGTTGTGCGGATGCCGACGAGAGCGCAGCGGTGACGGCGAGGGCGGCAGCGGCCGCAAGGATTGTTCGGCGCATTTTATTTCCTCCGCATAAGCGGCGTGCGCCGTCATGGGCGCACGCGCGAGATCACAGGGATGGCGACGCGACAGCCCGCATCACATCGGCGGCGTGAGGTCGCGCCCGACGTTCACGGCCGGCGCCTGCAACGAGCCGTCCGGCTGCTTGGTGGCGTTGAAGATGATGATCTGCGCGCCCGGCTTGAGCTCGGCCTTGTCCCCCGGCGCATAGGCCACGATCATGGCGGTGGGAGGAACGACGACCTTCTTCTCGTCGGTCTTGTCGCCCGCCTTGTACTTCACCGTGATCACCTGCCCGTCGACTCCCGCCACCGTCGATTCCACCGCCGCGTTGGTCATGGTGGTGCCGGGACGCAAATCCCACGGCCGATGGCCTTCGCCGGTTCCGCGCTGCGCCTCGGTGAAGATATGGATGGCGATCGCCTTCTGGCTGCCGTCGGGCTGCGGGTCGGCCGTGACGCCGATATACGAGTTCGGCTTGATGTCGGCGAGCGAGGCCTTGACGAAGCTCATCACGCGCACGTTGTCGGGCATCTGGATCTTGACCTCGTTGCCGTCGCGCGCCTTGACCGTGAGGGTGTTGCCGTCGACCTTCTCGATGGCGCCGCGCACGCGGATCGGCGGCGCGCTCTGCGCCCAGGCGGCAGCCGACGCGATGAGCACGGCGGCGCCGAGCGCACTTGCGGCAAATCGGACGAAATTCTGATGCATCATCTCCTCCCTGTTGGCAGCGGCCTTATGGCCTCGCCTTGCCCTGCAATCACAACACCGATCATCACGGCTTATTCCGGCCCATATGTATAAGGCATGACCCGGCTGACCGGCGTGCCCGCCCTGCCCTGCCGCATTGTGCCGGTTTGCCGCCGCTTGCTCAATCGCGATTGGGACCGCCTGGTTCAAGTTCCGCGGGGTCAGGGCGGCGCGTCGTTTTGTCCATGTCCCCCGGCAGCGCGCCACCGCCGGCACAGAAAAACACGCAGGAGAAGGCCGGCGCGACGGCTCACACCGCATGCAACCTTCCAGGGGCTCTCATCGTTGTAAGCCTGTCGCGCGAGACCCAGCATGTCCGAACAAACGATCGCGTCGCCGGCCTTGGCCGCCCACGGTTCCTCCCACCTGCCTTCGGTGGAGGTCGACTGCTATAACATAGAGATCAAGGACGAGGACGGCTTTGTCGGCGACCGCGCCAGCAAAGGCGCGTTCCGCGAAATTCTGGAGAAATGGCGCAAGCCGCTGCGCAAGGCGGGCGAGGATCCGTTCGGCGACGAAACCAGCGACGAGATCAGCAAGAAGAAGCTGGATTCGCTGCTGGCGGAAGGACACCCGGATGCCGCCGGCGTGCTGCAGGGCGCGATGGAGGACTTCGCGCAGGAGCTTGCGCGCGTCATCCGCCGCTTCCTCAAGCTCAAGGCGTGGCGCGATACCGAGCGGATCGTCGTGGGCGGTGGCCTGCGTGAAAGCCGCGTGGGCGAATTGGCGATCGCCCGCGCCGGGGTGATCCTCAAGGCCGAGGACATTGACGTCGATCTCGAACCTATCCGCCACGATCCCGACGAGGCCGGGCTCATCGGCGCCGGCCACTTGGCGCCGTCGTGGCTGTTCAAGGGTCACGATGCCATCCTGGCGGTCGATATCGGCGGTACTAATATCAGGGCCGGCGTGGTGCACCTCAATCTCAAGAAGTCGCCCGACCTGGTCAAGGCGGCGGTCGGCAAGCTGGAGCTGTGGCGCCATGCCGACGAGGACAAGGTGACGCGCGAAGAGGCGGTCGAGCGCCTGTGCAAGATGCTGCGCAAGCTGATCGCGCGCGCCGAAAAGGACCGGGTTCAGCTCGCGCCGTTCATCGGCATCGGCTGCCCCGGCATCATCGACGAGGACGGCACCATCGAGCGCGGCGCGCAGAACCTGCCGGGCAACTGGGAGAGCAGGAACTTCCACCTGCCGACCCTCGTGGTCGAGGAGATTCCGACCATCGGCGACCACGAGACGTCCGTGCTCATGCACAACGATGCCGTGGTGCAGGGCTTGAGCGAAGTCCCGTTCATGCAGGACGTCGAGCACTGGGGCGTGCTGACGATCGGAACCGGGCTCGGCAATGCCCGCTTCACCAACCGGGCGGCGCGCAAGAAGAAGGGGTGACGCCGTGCGGTCCCGGGTGCTCGACGCCGGCTTGTGCCCCGGGCAAAGCAAAGAGGAGGCACCGCGCAAGCTCCGCGATGTGCCGGATGATTGAACTACTCGTTCCCCGCCTTGCCTTCCGGTTCGACAACCTGCTGCTCGACGACGGTCAGGTGCCCGGGCAGCGTTCCGGAGCGTAGCAGCATGGCGATGGTGTTGGTCTCTTCGAGCGTGAAACTGCCCGATATTTGCCCCGAGCCGCCCAGGATGGGCTCGCGGATGATCGACACTGAGAGCACGTCGTCATCGAGCACGATGGCGAACGGCCGGCCCACATTCTCCTGGGTGATTTGGGCGAAACGCCGGGTGCCACTCGCGTTGAAGCGGAACGAGGCGATCGGCTCGCGGGTACGCTGGTCGAAACCAGGAGCCGCATCGATGATTTCGCCGCCCTCCATTGCGACCTGCTTCAGGAGCAAATAGGGGACCTTGCTGTTGAGCTCGTAGAGGACTTCGGAGCCCGGGGGTGGGTTGCCTTGCAGCGCTTGCGCCGCGGTCATCGACAGGTCCACCAGGCGGAACGTGATCCGCGCTCGCTTGTTGAATATCGCGCTCAACCGTTCGGGGTCCTTGACGCCCGGCAGCAGGACGCGAATGCGGTCGAGCCCGTCGCGCTGCACACCGGGCGCCGCGACTCCGGAGCTGGCGAGGCGTTGCTCGATAACGTCGATCGCCTGTTGGCATAAAATGCGCAGGCGGTCGGCAAATCCCGAGTCCGTCGGCGTGAGCCTGATCAGCCCTTCACCGACGTCGGCAATGTCGATACTGCGTGCGCTCGACGGGGTTGCTCCCGCCAATGGCGCAAGCTTGCTCAACGCCCGCTCCCGGTCCTTCGCTTCCCGAATCCGCACCTCGATGCTGCCGTCACGCGCCGCGAATCCGGCAAACGGGATGCGCTCCTGGCGCAGCGTCCGGCGCACGTCATCGCGCAGCTCGATCAAGATCGCCTCATGCAGAGCGTCCGTGTCGACCTGGAGCAGGATGCGGGATCCCCCCTGGCGCACGAGTGCCCCTTCCGCGTTCGCCAGCAGCGCGGCTCGTATCTTTTCCAGTCGGGGCTCGCCCTTCGGTGTGAGCTCGCGCGCCGCCGCCAGCGCCAACAGCGACGCCAATGCGAGGATGAGCGCGAAGACAAGCCCCGTCGTGTTGCGCCGCAAGTCCAATATCATGACGCCCTCCCGATATGCGGCGCGGCTCGCTGCGGCGCGTCTTCCGCGCTAGCAGGCGTCGTCCGCGGCATGACGACAGATCTCGGTTAGATCCTTGGGTCGCGAGGCCTACTTCGCTGGCTGTCCGGTACGCCTTGGGCGAGCGCCGCACGACCGGCGCCTCTGGTCCGTTCGTCGCGCGATCGCACGCGGATGTTCAAAGATCTTCCCGTCCTTGTGCGCGGCCGGTCGCGAGCAGAGCGTGCAGATCTCGTCCCACTTTCCGCGCCGGCATCAGGGCGCCGGCGTCAATAACCGGGATCGGGCGTTTCCAAGAGCAACGCCTCCGGGCCGAACATGTGTGCATCCTTGACGCCTTTCGGCACGAACTTGGCGGAAGCCGACGGATCGGTTCTGTAGACCAGCTCCCAACTCCCCGGCTTATATTTGGACGAATCATAGGACGACCGCGGAGTTTCCGGCGCACCAAGCACGACAACCAACTTAATGCGTTGGAGGGCGTCGTCGTTGTCCTTCAGATCCTGCAGGATCCAATACACGTTGTAGCCGCCGCCGGAAAATCCATAGAACGCGGTAATTGCATCGTCCTTATTGAACTCCTTCAAGGCCATCACGGTCTGCGGACTGCTGGCGCGCGTTTTACCCCCGCCGCGATCGCCCGAGATATCGAGCACGATCCCGTCATAGCCTTTGCGCCGCGCGTATTCGATCGCGGCCTGCTCGTGCAAGGCCCCCTTCGTGTAGTTGCGGGTCTTCCCCTGCTCGTCTGGATGAGACCCGTGATTGCCCCGCAAGATCAGCATCTTCGGCATTCTCGCCTCCAGTCGCGTGGTCCGATTTCCCGCAAGGCTCGCGGTGCGTTTGACGCCCGCCGGCACGCGAGGTTCACCATCCTGCCATAGAAACGCAAGAGACGAGTGCCTTAAGCAGCGCCTCCTGTGTCCCGGCGTCCTGTCTGGCCTTGGCTCCGATCGTGAGCACGAGAACGCGTCCGCGGCACTTTTCGGGAGATTTTGCTAGACTCCCGACATGAAGGCGATTTTCATCGACTGCAACCAGCAGCTCGCGCCGATCTTCGCGCGCGTGCGGCGGTCCGACGATCCGCCGATCGTTGTCAACACGGCACCGTTCGGCGCGCAAGACCTGCCGCGCCTGCTCGACGGCTACGCGATCTGCCTCGACGATCACTCCCATCTGCCGACCGAGCTCGTCGCGCAGTGTCCGGCGCTCAAGCACATCGTTTTCCTCGGCACCGGTGCGGCGAGCTATATGGACGTCGCCGCGCTGACGCAGCGCGGCGTCGCGGTGCACACGATCAAGGGCTACGGCGACACCGCGGTCGCCGAGCACGCGATCGCCTTGATGTGGGCGGCGGCGCGCGATATCGCGCGCATGGACCGCGCCGTGCGCGGCGGCACCTGGCAGCCGCTCGAAGGCGTGCAGTTGACCGGCAAGACGCTCGGCATCGTCGGTCTTGGCGGCATCGGCCGCGAAGTCGCGCGCATTGCCGCCGGCATGGGCATGCAGGTGCTGGCGTGGAACCGCGGCGGCGCCGGCCGCACGGATGCGCCCGCGCCGCTGGTCGCGCTCGACACGCTGCTCGCCGACGCCGATGTGGTGTCGCTGCACCTCGCGCTCAGCGACGAAACGCGCGGCTTTCTCGATGCGGCGCGCCTCGCCCGCATGAAGCCCGGCGCGATCCTCGTCAACACCGCGCGCGGCGCGCTGGTCGACGAGGCGGCGCTGATGCAGGCGCTGGAGAGCGGCCACATCCGCCACGCCGCCCTCGACGTGTTCCACGCCGAGCCGCTCAGCCGCGATCATCCTCTGGCCGGGATGGAGAACGTCACCTTGAGCGCGCACGCCGCCTTCCGCACGCCGGAAGCCTCGATGACGCTCTTGCGCCGCGCCATCGATATCGTGCGGACGATCAGCGCGGCGTGACGGTCACCGCACGATACCCATCTCGCGCAGGTAGCGCAGCGTGCCCGGGTGGATGAGCTCCGGGCGCGGCGCCGCGGCCGCGGTGTTCGCCGGCGTGGTCTCGCGCGCCTGGTCGAGCTTGGCCACCAGCGCCGCCTCGCCGCGATGCAGCGCGCGCGCAATGCGGTAGGCGGTCTCGTCGGCGAGCGTCGGGCGGGCGAGAATGAACGAGAAGGAGCCGACCGATTCGAGCGGCGCGTCGATGCCCGGATAGCTGCCGGCCGGAATGGTGATGGGTTTGAGAAACCCGTGCTTGGCGCGGATGCGCGCCGATTCGTCCCGGCTCGGCGCGATGAAGCGGCCGCCGGCCTTGGCCACCGTGGTGAAGCCGGGCCAGCCGATCCCGCCGCCCCACAGCGCGGCGGCGCGGCCGTCCAGCACCATGGCCGGGCCGTCGCCGGCGCGGTCGAGATAGATCGCGTGAAAATCCTTCTCGGCGTCGAGGCCGAGCCCGTCGAGCACATAGCGCGCGAGGATCACGAGGCCGGAGCCGCGCGCCCCGAACGCCACCGGCTTGCCCTTGAGATCGGCGATCGTCCGGGCGGGGCTGTCGGCGCGCACCACGAACATGCCGGGCGTCGAATACATCGCCGCGATGATCTTGAGATCGGCGGGCGGCCGGCCGATGCCGGCGAGCGCCTCATAGGCGACCTCGCCCTGCACCAGGCCGATGTCGAGCTTGCCGTCCTCGAGCAGCGGCACGTTCTCCGTGCTGCCCTTGGTGTTGCGCGGCTCGATGAAGAGCGAGGGATCGGTTGCATTGACGACCTCGGCGACCACGCCGCCATAGAGCGGAAACCCGCCGCCCGGCGTGGCGGTGCCGAGGATCACCCGGGTCTGCTCGTCGGCCGCCAATGAAGCCCTCCATGATCCCGGAGCTGCCACCAGTGCCGCGCCGATGAGCACGGCTGCCATCGCCTTCATCGCCACCTCCCCTCCGCGGGCCGCGGCCGCAGCATAGAAGATGATGCCAGACGTTGCACGGCCGCTGCGAGGCCGCGCACCTCAGGCGAATTTGTTCTTGAGCTCGCCGATGCGCTCGATGGTGATGCGGACCTCGTCGCCGGCTTTGAGGAACTCGCCGCGCCCGGCGCCGACGCCGGCCGGCGTTCCGGTCAGGATGACGTCGCCGGGGTGCAGCGTGATCTTCTCCGACAGATGCGCGATCTGCTCGACGATGTTGAAGATCAGCTCGCTGGTGTTGGACGACTGCTTCACGACGCCGTTGAGCTTGAGCTCGATGGCGAGCTTGTGCGGATCCGGCACGTCGTCGGCGAGCACGATCCACGGCCCGAGCGGGCACGCGCCGTCGAAGCACTTCTGCGCCACCCAGTCGAACTTGAACGGCGAGGTGTCGGAGATGCCGGGACGGCGCGAGACGTCGCGCGCCGAGAGGTCGTTGCCGATGGTGTAGCCGGCGACGACGTCGAGCGCGCGCTCAATCGGCACGTTGCGGGCGGGGCGGCCGATGACCACGCCCAGCTCCGCCTCCCAGTCGATCTTCTTGGCGTGGGTCGGCAGCGGAACCGTCGCGTCGGGCGCGACCACGCAATGCGACGCCTTGATGAAATGCCAGGCCTTGAGGCCGAGCGTGTGCGGGTCGGGCTCCGGCTGGATGTTCTGCGCGCGCGCCATCTCCAGCACGTGGTCGCGGTAGTTGGCGCCGGCGCAGTAGATCGCGCCCGGCCGCGGAATGGGCGCCAGCAGCCGCACATGATCGAGGTCCAGCGCGCCGGCGCGGCTCGGCCCGGCGCCGGCTGCGAACGCGTCGAGCACGTCCTTGGCGCGCGGCCAGTCGTTGAGGATGCCCAGCACCGTGTCGTAGCGCGGCTCGCCCGTGGCGCCGGCCACGTCGAACGCGGCATCACCGGAAATCATGCCGGCGCGCGGCCCCTCGCCGGTCTCGTACGTCATGAGCTTGTATGTCGCCATGGAGTCCCCGCCCGCTGATGGATGCGCAATTGCGAATGGCGAATAGCGAATGGCGAATGGGGAAGGCAAGAAGTGATTAGCGAATGGCGAATGGCGAATAGCGAATGGGAAGGCAAGGATCTCTTCCCTATTCGCCACTCGCCATTCGCTATTCGCAATCCTAGGCCGCGTCCACGCGGCGGAAGCCGCTCCACAGGGCGGTGGCGGTTCCCGACAGCAGCACCTGCAGATAGCGCAGGCGCTGGAACTGGCCGTTCACCGAGATGCGCGGCAGGGCGGTGAGATGCCGGGCATGCTCGGGAAACAGCACGCCCGGCCGCGTCGTCACGCCGGTCTTGAAGCCGAGCCGCGCCGCCATGCCGAACTCGCGCGGGCCGGCCGAGGTGGCGTCGCCGACCGGATAGGAGAAGTGGTGCGGCCGCACGCCGAACGCCGCGTGTCAAAGGATTGAGGGTGACCGCTCAGGATGAGGCGCGCATTCCTGCCGAATGTGTCGCCCTCATGCAAGCGTTGCGCGATCAAAGCGTTTACGCGCCGATGCGCGGCCATTCAGACTTTGCCTATACACCGATAACGAGATTGCCCGTTCACCTCTGGCCGCATCTCGGGCAGAAACAGCGCCGAGGGGAGTGGCAAATCGGCTCGCTGCTCCGGGGGGCGTCCAAATCTATCTCTCTTGGGCGCCCCTTTTTTTGCGCCCGGCGGCAGCCCGTCCGGCGCGAGAAGGCGCAAGCCGCCAGCAACGGCACGGCGCGCGCCAATTGCAATTCCGCAACAGCGTGTAAACCTGTTCATTCGCCGGCCGAGCCCGAAGCAGGCGGGCTAGCGGCGGTGGCGGTCGGTCACCAGGCCTTCGCCGTGGCGCAGTTCGTCGATGAGCTTTTCGTGCTGGTCCAGCCGGTTCTCCTGCACGGCGATCTTGGACAACACGTCACCGAAACTTTTCATTGCCGCCGACAACAGCTCGACCGATGCCTTCATGGATGCAAAATCGTGCTTGAGCACACGCACGTCTCCTTCGAGTTTGTAGAAGGCCGCCAGCACGGCGGCGATGAAAGCGACGAGCTGGATCACGTCGCCGAGGCGGATCGACCATTCGAACATCGTTTCTTCTCTCTCTTTCTTTCTCTCTGGCGGTTGAGTTTCTTGGCCTGTCGGGAGCGTCTGAATCAGCGCGGCGTGCGCGAACCCTCGGAGCGCGGTCACTTCACCGGTCGCAGATGCTTGGGCTGCTTGCCGTCCGCCGGCGGCATGCCGTTCTTGAGCCAATTGTTGGTTTCCTCCAGGACGGCCAGCGACGGCACGGCGCCGTCGAGGGTCAGGCGCTCGAGCACGAACGCGCGCCGGCGCTCGTCGTCGTTTACGGCCCACGGATAGGGGTCAGGCGCGAGCGGTTCGAGCTCCACCTCTTCTTCGTCGCTCATGCGGTCCTCGATGAAAACGCGGCCTGCACGCGGCGCGTGCGCTGCCGGCAGCACCGGATCGATCGGATGCGAGAAGGGGCTCAGCGCTTGAGAATGCGCGCGACGTTCTCGAAGCCGCGCTTGCCCACGTAGAACAGCATGATCCAGCCGGCCCAGGTGGCGACGTCGCCGGTGATGGCGTCGGTCGATCCGTGGGTGAGCGCGCCCAGCACCTTGTCCCACAGGATCACCTTGCCGAAATACGCGACCATGACGTAGCCGAACAGGTGCGTCGGCTCGTACCAGCGGCCCATCTCGGCGATGCGGAGCTGCGCCTGCAGCTCGATCTCGCGCTGCGCGACGGCGAGCTCGCGCGCCGCCAGATCGGCGGCGGTGCGTTCGCGGTCGTTGCCGGCGGCGAGCTTGGCCTTGTAGGCGTCGGCGAGCGTCTCGAAGCCCTTGCCGGCGAACCACTGGGCGATCTTGAGCGCGATCCCGGCCCACATGGTCAGCCCCGCAGATCGAGCGTGCGCAGCCGCGCCAGGATGCCGAGCACGGCAATGACGATGGTCGACCAGCCCGGCTTGTAGGCGTCGATCAGGGTCGCGGCCTCCGGCATGGCGACGAGCTGCAGGAGCGGCCCGGCCGCCTGCGAGATGAGGCCCACGGCGCTGGCGAGCGCGAGCCAGGCGACGGTGGCCGAGCGCGTGAGCGCAGCCTTGATCTTCTGCATGTCATTTTCTCCGCAAGGTTTCGAGGATGGCGGCGAGGGCGGCAAAAAACCCGCCGGAGCGGGCGGGTTTGGCGGGGGCAGGCTTCGGCGCCGGGATGTCCGGCGGCCGCGGCGATGGCGGCGGTGGTGGCGGGATCTTGCGCCGGGGCGTCGCGCCCGGCTGCACCGGCAGGGCGACGACCTTGCCGTCGAGCCTCGCCGCAACATCGGCGTCGAGCGCGGCGAGCGCCTTCAGGAGCGCCACGCAGCCGGGCTGCGGATCGACGGCCGTCCGGCTGAACACATGGTCGGCGACGTACTTGCCGCCGCCGTACTCGCTGGTCCACGACCACAGATACGGGCTGTTGCATTTGCCGAGATAGCCGAAGCCGTTGTACTTCTCGATCTCGTACAGCATGCGCTCGAGCGACCAGTTGACGATGCGGTGGAGCGCGTGCGGCGCCATGGTGAGCGCATCGAGCGCCGCCTCGTCCCAGGTGGCGAACGGCCCGCGGCCGGCCGGCACCAGCGTGGTCTTCCGGCCCGTGCCGATGATCTTCTCGCCGTTGTGCAGCACCCCGGCAAAGTTCATGCTCGCCTCGCGCATGTGGATGACGGCGGCCATGAACCACGGCACGCCGCATGTCGTCTCGATCGCTGCGTAGCGGGCGCGCACGGCGAGCATCTTGCGCGCGATCGCCTCGGCGTCGGCGCGCCTGGCCGGCTTGACGACGGCTTTGGCCCACAGGTTGCGATAGCCGGCGGCAGTCTGTTCAGGCGTCGGCGCCATGTGCTTTCCTTTACGTGGTTTGTGGGTAGGGGTGATGACTGCTCGAACAGCCGGTCGAAACGGCTGTCGCCCGGATGGAGCGCAGCGCAATCCGGG
>JBJMSU010000109.1:0-5097 GCA_045801465.1 Xanthobacteraceae bacterium
ATGCCTATCGCGACAAGCATCGCAAGCAAAATACCTCGCATTCTCTTCTCTCCTACACTTGGGGTTCATCGGTCGGCGGCGTCACAGGACTCCGCCGTGGTGCCTCCCTCCAGCATTCTAAAGCCCTCGCAACGAAAGCCACAATCGCGTGGAAGACTTCCTCGCAAGACTAGCGGAGCCAATCTTAATCGTTTGGCGTCGAAGCGTTCATCCCTCGTTCATCTCGCCGTCGGCAATGCGATTGCTGGCTGTCTTGTTGCCGGCCTCAACCGGGTCGCAACAGCAACACGGCGAGCGCGCTGCGCTCGATCAGGATAGTGGCGTGACGGTCGCCGCAACGCATACGGACTGTAATCTGCCACCATTCGTCGCTTGTTCGGCTCACTTGTTGGCGCTACCGATCCGGCATGGGAAAGCAACTGATTCCTCCTCCGCGCGACGAGATCCAAGAGATCGCGCTGCGCGACGCGCTGGAAGAGCGCTATCTCGCCTACGCACTGTCGACCATCATGCATCGGGCCCTGCCGGATGCGCGCGATGGTCTCAAACCGGTGCACCGGCGGCTCGTCTACGCCATGCGCCAGCTGCGCCTCGATCCGGGCGCGGCGTTCAAGAAATGCGCGCGCGTCGTCGGCGATGTCATCGGCAAGTTTCACCCGCACGGCGATCAGGCCGTCTACGATGCGCTCGTGCGTCTCGCGCAGGATTTCGCCCAGCGCTATCCGCTGATCGACGGCCAGGGAAATTTCGGCAATATCGACGGCGATAACCCGGCGGCCATGCGCTACACCGAGGCGCGGCTCACGGAAGTGGCGCGTCTCCTCCTCGACGGCATCGACGAGAACGCCGTCGATTTCCGTCCGACCTATGACGGAACCGAGGAAGAGCCGGTGGTGCTGCCGGCCGCGTTCCCGAACCTGCTTGCCAACGGCGCCCAAGGCATCGCCGTCGGCATGGCCACCGCGATCCCGCCGCACAATGCGGCGGAGCTGTGTGATGCGGCGCTGCACCTCATCGAAACGCCGAACGCCAGGAGCCGGACGCTTCTAAAATACGTGCGCGGTCCTGATTTTCCCACCGGCGGAATCGTGGTCGATCCGCCGGAAGCGATCGCGGAGGCCTACACGACGGGCCGCGGGTCGTTTCGCGTGCGGGCGCGCTGGGAAAAGGAGGATACCGGCCGCGGCACTTACGTCGTCGTGGTGACCGAGATTCCCTGGCTCGTGCAGAAGGGCCGGCTGGTCGAGCGCATCGCCGAATTGATCAACGAGCGCAAGCTGCCGTTGCTCGGCGACGTACGCGATGAATCCACCGACGATATCCGCCTGGTGCTCGAGCCGCGCTCGCGCACGGTGGATCCGGCCTTGTTGATGGAGTCGCTGTTCAAGCTCACCGAGCTCGAAAGCCGCATCCCGCTCAACATGAACGTGCTGGTCAAGGGCCGCATCCCCAAGGTGATTGGCCTCGCCGAAGCCTTGCGCGAATGGCTCGACCACCGCCGCGAAGTCCTGCTGCGGCGTTCGCGTCATCGCCTGGCGCAGATCGAACATCGCCTGGAAGTGCTCGGCGGCTATCTCGTCGCCTATCTCAATCTCGACAAGGTGATCCGAATCATCCGCAAGGAGGACGAGCCGAAACCCGTCCTGATCAAGACCTTCACGCTCACCGACGTGCAGGCGGACGCCATCCTCAACATGCGGCTGCGCAACCTGCGCAGGCTCGAGGAGATGGAGATCCGGCAGGAGGACAAGGACCTGCGCGCCGAGAAGAAGTCGCTCGAGCAACTGGTCCGTTCCGAAACGCAGCAATGGAAGGCGATCGCCGCGCAGATCAAGGAGGTGCGGGCGAGCTTCGGACCGAAGACTGAGCTCGGCAAGCGGCGCACCGAGTTCGCGCTGGCGCCGGAGCACGACGAGGCCGAGATCGAAGCCGCCATGGTCGAGCGCGAGCCGATCACGGTCGTGGTGTCGGAAAAGGGGTGGATCCGCGCCCTGCGCGGGCACGTCGGCGATCTGTCCGCCGTCGCCTTCAAGACCGACGACCGGCTCAGGTTCTCGTTCTTCGCCGAGACCACGGCCAAGCTTCTGGTATTTGCCACCAATGGCCGCATCTACACGATCGAAGCCGCCAAGCTGCCGGGCGGGCGCGGCCATGGCGAGCCGATCCGGCTGTTCATCGAGCTCGAACAGGAAGCCGACGTGGTCTCGGTGCTTCCGTTTCGCGGCGGACGCAAGATGCTCGTGGCGAGCCGCGCCGGCCGCGGCTTCATCGTGGCGGAGGACGAGTGCGTCGCCACCACCCGCAAGGGCAAGCAGGTGCTCAACGTCGATCCGCCCGACGAGGCGCGCGCGCTGACCTTCGTGGACGGTGAGCTGGTGGCGGCGATCGGCGAGAACCGGAAGATGGTGATCTTTCCGCTCGAGCAGGTGCCGGAGATGGGGCGCGGGCGCGGCGTGCGGCTGCAGCGCTACAAGGATGGCGGGCTCTCCGACGTGACGACGTTCACGGCGGCGAGCGGTCTCGTCTGGATCGACGCCGCCGAACGCACGTTCACGCTGACCCTCAAGGAGCTCGCCGATTGGCGCGGCAATCGCGCCGATGCCGGGCGGCTTGCGCCCAAGGGATTCCCCCGCACCAACAAATTCGGCCGCGCGCCGGAGAATGGGCGCGGCGGCGAGGACGAAAAATAATCGGCGTGCGCGCATGGTTCGCAACACGGACCTCGTTTGGGGGTGGCCCGCCAAGGGCCTGCACTGGATCGCTGCGCTGTTCATCCTGCTGTTGCTCGCGCACGGCTGGTGGATGACGCATATGGCGCCGCGGCCGGAGCGGCTCGCCCACTACGCCGGGCATTCGGCCATGGGATTCGACCTGCTGGCGCTGATGGTGCTGCGCCTGCTGTGGCGCTGGCTCAATCCCGTGCCCGCGCTGCCGGCCGACTCGAAGACGTGGGAGCGCTGGAGCGCTCATGCGGTTCACTTCGGGATGTACGTGCTCATTTTCGTGGTGTCGCTCACCGGCTGGGTCACGGCGAACACGTTCCGTACGCCGATCACCCGCGACCTCTTCGGCATCCCGTTTCCGTTGATCGCGAGCGGCGTCGACCGGTCGGTCGGTAACCTGTTCGAACAATCCCATATGGTGCTCGCCGATGTGCTGGGAGCCCTCGCGGTCGTGCACGTTCTCGGCGCCCTGCGGCACCACCTGTTCAAGGGCAACGACGTGCTCCGCCGCATGACCTGGGGATGCGCGCCCCATAAACTTCAGTGCGATCAGCCCGGGCAAATACCCGGACTTAACCGATTTACCCCCATTTGAACCGTCGGCTTGGCGGCAGCGTTCGGATCACGCCGGCCGCCGCTTCGGGCCAAATGTGCTATTGCAAATTATTCGCAACTGCAACATGATTGCCGATTGACGGAGATTATCGATGCTCGTGGTCCCAAAGGCCGATCCCGTAGTCCAAAGCCTGGATACTGGCTGGCGTCGCCAGCGCGAGCGGCCGTCGCTGGCTGAGGTGTTCGGCACCATCGGGACCCGTCCGACCGGACCGATGTGGCGGAAGCTGCTGGCCTTTTTGGGCCCCGGCTACCTTATCGCGGTCGGCTATATGGATCCCGGCAATTGGGCGACTTCGCTCGCCGGCGGATCGAAATTCGGCTACGCGCTGCTCACCATCGCGCTCCTGTCCAATCTGATGGCGATTCTGCTGCAGGCGCTGTGCGCACGGCTGGGCATCGGCGCTGGCCGCGACCTCGCGCAGGCGTGCCGGGATGCCTTCCCCCGCGCGCTCTCCTGGCCGCTGTGGGTGCTCGCCGAAATCGCCATCTGCTCCACCGATCTCGCCGAGGTCATCGGCACGGCCATCGGCCTCAACCTCCTGTTCGGCATCCCGCTCGAGATCGGCGTGTTGATCACCGCGCTCGACGTGTTCGTGATCCTGTGGCTGCAGAACCTGGGTTTTCGCTGGATCGAAGCGTTCGTGGTGACGCTGTTGGGGGTCATCACGGTCTGCTTTGCGATGCAAATCGCCATGGCCGATCCGGATTGGGGCGCGGTGATCCGCGGGTTCGCGCCGACCACCGAGATCGTCAGCAATCCCGAGATGCTCTATCTCGCGCTCGGCATCCTCGGCGCCACCGTGATGCCGCACAACCTCTATCTCCACTCCGGCGTGGTGCAGACGCGCCGGTTCGGCGACTCGGTCGAGGAGCGGCGCGAGGCGATCAAGCTCGCGACGCTCGATTCGACGATCGCGCTGATGTTCGCGCTGCTCATCAATGCGTCGATCCTCATTCTCGCGGCCGCGACCTTCAATAAGGCCGGCAAGACCGACGTCGCCGAGCTCGATCAGGTCCATTCCTTCCTGGCGCCGCTGCTCGGCTCGGCGCTGGCTCCGACGTTGTTCGGCATCGCGCTCCTGTGCTGCGGCTTGAACTCGACCGTCACGGCGACGCTGTCGGGCCAGATCGTCATGGAAGGCTTTCTCGACATCCGGCTGCCGGCCTGGGCGCGGCGGCTGCTGACGCGAGCGATCGCCATCGTGCCGGCCGTGATCGTGACGATCTGGTACGGCGAGAAGGGGACGGCGCAGCTCCTGATCCTCAGTCAGGTGATCCTGAGCCTGCAGCTGCCGTTTGCCATCGTGCCGCTGGTGATGTTCACCGCCGATCGGCGCAAGATGGGCGACTTGGTGGCGCCGCGCTGGGTGACCGTGCTCGCCGCGATCGTGGCGGTGACGATCATCGGGCTCAACGTCAAGCTCTTGGCCGATATGGCGCTGGGGTCGAATCCGGCTCCGTAGGATGGGTTGCGGCGTCGCACTCAGCTTGCGAGCGGGACTCCTGCTTGGCACGCCGAAACCCACCAGCGACCAGAACCGATGACGGTGGGGTAAGGCGCGCAACAGCGCGCCTTACCCGCCCTACAATTTACTTCTCCACCCGGGTCCAGCCGTCGGGCATGAGCCGCTGCTGCGGCATGAAGCGGCCCTTGTAGTTCATCTTCTTGGAGCCTTCGACCCAATAGCCGAGATACACATAGGGCAGGCCCATGCGGCGGGCGCGGGCGATATGGTCGAGGATCACGAAGGTGCCG
>JBJMSU010000111.1:0-13168 GCA_045801465.1 Xanthobacteraceae bacterium
ATCGAAGCGGGGCAACGGCTACGGCTCACGCAGCCCGAAGGCGAGCAGGTCGCCGATTTCGTCTCCTTCAATCGCGACGACGTGCGCGAGCTGCTGTCGATGCATTCGAGCCGCGCCGTCAACCTGAACTGGAAGCTCACCAAGCCGCACGTGCTCTACTCGAACCGCACCCGCGAGATGTGGAAGATCGACGACGACCTGACGGCGGAGAACTATTGCGGCGGCGGCTACTGTTCCGAGCATCTCAATATGATGCGCTACGGCGACAAGGGCAAAGGGGCGCCGAACTGTCAGCAAAATCTGGAGACGGCGATCCGCGGTTACGGCATGGACCGCTGGAATTTCAACGTCGACGCCTGCTTCAACGTGTTCATGACGGTCTCCTACGACGCCGACGGCAAGTGGGAAATCCGGCTGCCCAAGGGCAAGCCCGGCGATTACATCACGATGACGGCGCTGATGCCGCAGATCGTGGCGATCTCGAACTGCCCGATCCTGTTCAACGCCTGCAACAACTACAAGCTCAAGCCGCTGACGCTGGAGATTTTGAAATAGCGGTTGAGGCGCCGCGCCCCAGCAGACAACGCGGAACTGCGCCTATTCCGCTGCCGTGCGTCCAGCGCTGCCCACACCATAGCGACGATCGATGTAGTCGATGACGAGCTTCTGGAAATCCTGGGAGACCGTGGGGCCGCGCAAGGTCACTGCCTTCTTGCCGTCGATGAACACCGGCGCCGCCGGCGCTTCGCCGGTTCCGGGCAGCGAGATGCCGATATCGGCGTGCTTTGACTCGCCCGGTCCGTTGACGATGCAGCCCATCACCGCGACGTTCAAACCTTCCACGCCCGGATAACGCTTCTTCCATTCCGGCATCGACTCGCGAATGAACGATTGGATGCTGCCGGCCAATTCCTGGAACGTCGTAGAAGTGGTGCGGCCGCAGCCGGGGCAAGCCGCGACCAGCGGCACGAAAGTGCGGAAGCCCATGGTCTGCAAAATTTCCTGCGCGACTTTCACCTCGAGCGTGCGGTCGCCGCCAGGCTCGGGAGTCAGCGAGACGCGGATGGTGTCGCCGACGCCCTCCTGCAGCAGAATGCCGAGCGCCGCCGACGAGGCGACGATGCCTTTCGACCCCATGCCGGCTTCGGTGAGGCCCAAGTGGATCGCATAGTCGGAGCGTTTGCCGAGTTCATTGTAGACTTCGACCAAATCCTGCACCGCCGAGACCTTCGCCGACAGAATGATCCGGTTGCGCGGCAGGCCGATCTCCTCGGCGCGAGCCGCTGACAGCAGCGCCGATTGCACCATGGCCTCGCGCGTCACCGCGCGCGCCTCGATCGGATTGGGCAACTTGGAATTCTCGTCCATCAGGTGCGTCAACAATTCCTGATCGAGCGAGCCCCAGTTGGCGCCGATGCGCACCGGCTTGCCGTGCTTGAGCGCCATCTCGATGATGGCGCCGAACTGCCGGTCCTTCTTCTCCTTGAAGCCGACGTTGCCCGGGTTGATGCGGTACTTGTCGAGCGCCTCGGCGCAGGCGGGATGATCGGCGAGCAGCTTGTGGCCGATATAGTGGAAGTCGCCGACGATCGGCACGTCGACGTCCATCCGGGCGAGCTTGTCCTTGATGTGCGGCACCGCGGCGGCGGCTTCGTCGCGATCGACCGTGATGCGCACCAGCTCCGAGCCGGCGCGCGCCAGCGCCGCCACCTGCCGCGCGGTCGCTTCCGCGTCGGCGGTGTCGGTGTTGGTCATCGACTGCACGACGACCGGGGCGCTGCCGCCGACCGTCACGCCGGCGACATTCACCGCGACTGAGCGGCGGCGGGGCGCAGGGGCGCCATTCATCGACATCAGGGCTCTCCTTGGCGCCCGGAGTGCCAGACCGGGCCGCTGGCGTCAACGCGGCGCAGCCCTGCCCTGTGTCCCGGACGCAGCGCAGCGCGACGCGAAGCGACTGGTGCGCTGCCGACCCGGGAACCCGGTTTTGAACGAACCGGGGCCCCGGATCAGCGGGTGCACCGCGCCTCTAATCTTGGGCCGGCTGCGGCGAATTGCCAGGGGCGCGCAGCACCGCGTCCGGGGCACGGGAAGGCCGATTCACCAGGACAAGGCCTCCCACCACCATGGCCGCCGCCGCCACGAAGGCCGGCGTCAGCGGTTCCTGCAGCAGGAAATGTCCCGCCGCCACGCCGAACAGCGGGGTCAGGAAGGTAAACGCCGCCAGGCGGCTTGCCGAATAGCGCTGGATCAGCGCGAACCAAGCCAGATAGCTGATGCCGGAGACCAGAACGGTCTGATAGGCAAGCGCGCCGAGCGCCGTCGACGACGGCATCGCCGTGATCCGCTCGCCGAACGCAAGGGCGGCCAGCGCCAGCAGCACGCCCGAGACCACCAGCTGGTAGAGCAGGGTTTTCTCATACGCGGTGCGGTCGAGCGCACTCGCCTTGATGACGAGCGTGGTTGCGCCCCATCCGGCGGCAGCGAGGAGCATCATCAGATCGCCGAGCCATTGACGCGGATCGAGCGCCGGCGTGGGCAGCCCGAACGCCACCACGATGCCGGTAAACGACAGCAACAGCCCGACCCATTGCAGCGGCCCGAAACGGTCGGCGGGCAGGAACCAGCGGGCGCCGAGCACCACAAAGAGCGGCGCGGTGTAGAGGAACAGCACGGCGCGGCTCGCCGTGGTCAATGCCAGCCCCTCATAGAACAGCATGAATTCGAGCGCGAACAATACGCCGGCGGCGATGCCGGGCTTGAGCGTGCCATCGCGGCGCGTGAGTGAGACGCCGCGCAGGCGTGCCCACGGCAGCACCATGAGGGTAGCGCCGACCGAGCGGATCGCGGCTTGCGTCAGCGGCGGGATGTCGTCGATCGCAAGCTTTACGGCGACCTGATTGAAGCCCCAGCACAGGCACAGCGCGAGAATGATGCTGGTGCCGGCAGCATCGAGCGGACGGAGGGAGGGAGGGTTCATGCCTCGCGGCAATGGGCGCAGATGCCGGTGATCTCGATGATGCGCGCCTTGGGGGTGAAGCCGGCCGCGCGCGCAGCCGCTTGGAGCGTCTCCGCCACCGCAGCCGACGAGGCTTCGCCCACCGCGCCGCAGCGCTCGCAGATCAGGAAAACGGTGGTGCCGGTTCCCGCCCCGTGATGATCGCCGATGCAGGCAAGAAACGCGTTGCGGCTCTCGATGCGATGGACGAGACCGTTGTCGAGCAGGAAGTCGAGCGCGCGGTAGACCGTGATGGGAGCCGGGCGCGGCCCCTGCGCGGCCATGCGATCCATGATCTCGTAGGCACCGAGAGTCTTGTGGCTCCCGGCCAGCGTCTCCAGCACCTGCCGGCGGATCGGCGTGAGGCGCTGCCCGCGCGCCGCGCACAAGGCCTCGGCATGCGCCATGGCATCGGCGCTGCAGCGGCCGTGGTCGTGATCGGGGCTGGGGAAGACGGCAGGCATGGCTCCGTCTTACCCGCTGACGCCGTCTTTTCAAAGTGACCAGAGCAGTTGCTGGCCTGCATCAGGAAAAGCGATCCCAAGCCGCCTGACGCGAGACGCCGAGCGCCTCGCCGATCGTCGCCCAGCTCACCTCGCGCTTGCGCAGCGTATCGACCGCCTCCTGCAGCGCCGCCCGCGCATTGTCGAAGATGACGCCTTGGACTTTCAGCCAGCGCAGCAGCCTGTCGGTCTCCATCTCGGCCACGTCCTCGAGAGGCACCGCCGGCGCCGGGTCGCCGGCCGGCTGGCCGAGGATGTTGTTACAGAGACCCACGCATTCATCGCAGATGAACACGCTGGGGCCGGCGATGAGCCGCGCGACGTTGTGCTGGCTCTTACCGCAGAACGAGCAATAGAGCGTAGGACTGAGTCCCTTCCGGCGCGACCACGGCAACCGGGCCGCCGCGCGCTTGATCGTGCGTTGAAGCGTCATGGATTCCTCCATGTCAAGCATTCCTTGACAGTCAAGCACTCCTTGACACGGGCGTCAACGGCCTTGAAAGCTGGAGCTGGCGCTCGCGGCCGTGATGCAAGTGCCCCGCTTCCGAGTTCGGTCGCTACGTGACAGCACCCTCTGACACGAACTTTGCACGCAAGAGGCACTGGCAACTACATGATTCCACTCGCCGCTTTCGATTTTGAAGTGTCCTAAATGAGCTTGCGGCAGGCGGTGTGGGAACTTCAAATCGGCGGCATAGGCCGCGATGACATATTGCATTGCAACAAAAGCGTGGCCATGTTCCACCGATCACCCCCGAGCAGCATTGCCGCGGCCTGCGGCGCATCACAGGAACTCGCACATGCTGAAAGGCAGAACCGCCGTCATCACCGGTTCGACTTCCGGGATCGGACTCGGAATCGCGCGGGCGCTTGCTGGCGAAGGCGCGAATGTGGTGCTCAACGGCTTCGGCGATGCCGCCGAGATCGAGAAGACCCGCTCCGCAGTCGAGAGCGAGTTCGGCATCAAGGCGGCCTATTCACCCGCCGACATGACCAAGCCGGCCGAGATCGCCGCGATGATCAAGACCGCCGCGCAGACCTTCGGCAGCGTCGACATTCTGGTCAACAATGCCGGCATCCAGCACGTGGCGCCGATCGAAGAATTTCCGATCGAGAAGTGGGACCAGATCATCGGCATCAACCTGTCGGCGGCATTTCACGCCGTGCGCGCCGCCGTGCCGGGGATGAAGGCGCGCAAATGGGGCCGCATCATCAATACCGCATCGGCCCACTCGCTCGTCGCCTCGCCGTTCAAGGTCGCGTACAT
This sequence comes from Xanthobacteraceae bacterium, assembly GCA_045801465.1. GTDB lineage: Bacteria > Pseudomonadota > Alphaproteobacteria > Rhizobiales > Xanthobacteraceae > DATFWC01. The sequence continues at coordinate 4,769 of JBJMSU010000111.1, forward strand.
CTCGGCCAAGCACGGGCTGGCCGGCCTCACCAAGACGGTCGCGCTCGAGCTCGCCACGTTCGGGATCACCTGCAACTGCATCAGCCCCGGCTACGTGTGGACGCCACTGGTCGAGAAGCAGATCCCCGACCAGATGAAGTCGCGCAACATGACGGCGGAGGAGGTCAAGCGCGACGTGCTGCTGGCGGCGCAGCCGACCAAGCAATTCGTGACCATCGAGCAGGTGGCCGCGCTCGCGCTTTACCTCTGCTCGGATGCCGCCGCGCAGATCACCGGCGCCAACCTGTCGATCGACGGCGGCTGGACGGCGCAATGACCATAGTGCCCCGCTTCCGAAAGTTCGTGATACATCCCACTGCATGACCGCCACGACACCGCTCGCCCGAGCCGAAATCGGCACAACGCGGATCGACGTGATCGTCGCCGACATCACGACGCTTGCCGTCGACGCCATCGTCAATGCGGCCAACAGCCAGCTCAAGCGCGGCGGCGGCGTCGACGGGGCGATCCATCGCGCCGCCGGTCCCGAGCTCCAGGCCGAGTGTGACACGCTCGGCGGCTGCGAGACCGGCTCTGCCAAGATCACGCGCGGCTACCGTTTGCCGGCAAAGCACGTGATCCACGCCGTCGGCCCGGTGTGGAACGGCGGCCGCCGCAACGAGGAGGAGCTGCTCGCCTCCTGTTATCGCACCGCGCTCGCGCTGGCGGCCGAGCACCGTCTCGGCTCGATCGCGTTCCCGGCGATTTCCACCGGCGTCTATCGCTTCCCGGCCGACCGTGCGGCACGCATCGCCGTCGGCACCGTGGTATCGGAGATCTCGGCCGATCCGCGCGGCTTGACGCACGCCGTATTCTGCTGCTTCTCGGAGGAATCCGCACGCCACCACGTCGACGCGCTGGCCGAGCTCGGGCTGGCGTGAAGAAGAGTGAGCGAACGGCGAGTAAATTACGGCGCGTATTCATAAACTGCACTTGTTGGCAACCGTTCGCGTATGTTCGCTCTGCCCCGCTCGAGCGGATGTGCGCGACTTGGCTCGCAACGCTTTGCCCAGGACCGGACCTTGGTCATTCCAACTTGATGCCGATGGCCCGGATCAATTTGCCGTATTTTTCGTGATCGCTCCTGATCCGCGCAGAAAAAGCCTCGGGTGTGACGACGTAAGGCTCACCCGATCCTGTGTTGGCGAGCCGTTCTTTGTACTCGGGTTGCGCGAGTATCGCGGCGACCTCGGTGCGCAGCCGCTCGATGATCGGCTGCGGCGTACCGGCCGGGGCGAACAGACCGTGCCAGATCAGCGCCTCATAGCCGGGGTAGAGTTCGGCGATCGTCGGCAGCTCTGGTGTCGCCGGATTGCGTACGGTGCCGGTCGAGGCCAGCCCGCGCAATTTGCCGGAGCGGACCGTCGGCACGATCGAGCCGCCACCGAACATCGCGGAGATCTCGCCCGCAAGCAGAGCGATCGCCGCGGGCCCGCCGCCGCGATATGGCACATGCGTCAGATCTATCCCGACGTGCTGCTTGAGCATTTCCATCGCGAGATGGTGCTGGCTTCCGTTGCCGATGGACCCGTAGAGCAGCGGCGGCTTGCTTCGGCGCGCCAATTCGACAAACTCACGCAGGTTCTCTGCCGGCACCGCAGGGTGCACCGCCAGCACGATTTGGTTCGAGGCCAAGCCGGCAACCGGCACCAGGTCCTTGAACGGATCGAACGGCATTCGGCCGTAAAGGTGCGGATTGCTCATGAAGACGTTGTCGGTGCCGTGCAGCAGCGTGTAGCCGTCGGGCGAGGCCTTGGCGACCGCATCGCTGGCGAGATTGCCGCCCGAGCCCGGCCTATTCTCGATCACGACAGGCTGGCCCAAGCGCACCGAAAGGCTTTGTCCGTAGAGCCGCGCGATAATGTCCGCGGCACCGCCGGGAGGAAATCCGACCAGGATACGGACTGGACGCGACGGATAATTCTGCGCCAAGACAAAGCGCGAGGCGGTCGTTAACACGACAGCCCCTGCGGCCACACGCAAAAATTGGCGACGTGGAGCTTTCGTGGCGATTAGAGGCATGTGAGCCCCTGCTGTAGCAGGCTGTCGCGGCTAAACATCTACCCAGACCACTCCCTCGTGCGAGGCCCGCCCTTGCCCAACCTGCATAGTCCGCACCGCCTCTGTACCATGTACCACGGCGTTGTTACGCCCCTCGATCCGTGCTCGGTTGCCCCAAACGTCCTCCGATCTCACGAAGGAATAGCACGGCACCGTGGGCTACTACGCACCAATGAATGCACGCCCTGCGGGTTCACTCGCGTTCGCTATTCGCCACTCGCCATTCGGTGGCTGGCATACACGGCGCAGCCAATGAGACCAGGCGTGCGCTCGGTGATCACGAAGGTCGGGATGGCGGCGAGCAGCCGCTCGTAGGGCGGATGCGCCTCGAAGGCGCGGCGAAATTCGTGCGCCTCAATGAGCGGGGCCACGCCTTCACCGACGCCGCCAGCGAGGTAAACGCCGGCCGCCTTGAAGACGAGCGCGACGTCACCGGCAAAACGGCCGAGCAGGCGCACGAACAGGGCAACGGTGGCGCGGGTCGCCGCGTCGCCCGCCTTCGCGCGCTTGAGGATCTCTTCCGACGCCAGCGGCTCCGCGTCGGGGTGGAGCGCGCGATGCAGGCGCGTGAAGCCGGGCCCCGACAGCACCATCTCGGCGCTGACCGCGCCCGACTTGGCGCGCAGCCGCGCGAAGATCGCTTCCTCTTCGGCATTGACGGGACCGAACGAAACGTGCCCGCCCTCGCTGGGAATGACACGCCAGGACCCGTTCTCCGGGATCAGTGCGGCGACGCCGAGCCCTGTGCCCGGACCACAGGCGACCTTGACGCCGCGCGCGCATTCGGCGGCAGAGCCAATCGGCTTGATGTCGTCGGCGCGCAACGCCGCCAGCGCCCAGGCGACGGCGGCAAAATCGTTGATCGCGTGGAGCTGCGCAAAGCCAAGCTGCGTCCGCAATGCACTGAGGCGAAACCGCCAATCGCGATTGGTCAGCACGATCTCGTCGCCGTCCACAGGTCCGGCCACCGCCAGCACGCCCGCCTGCGGCCGCACGCCGGTCTCGGCCATGTAACGGGCGATGGCCGCCGCCATGTCCGAAACCTCGCGGTTGGGAAACCGGACGACGCGCTCCGGGCGGCCGTCCTGCCCGACCATCGCGAAGCGGCAGGTCGTGCCGCCAATATCGGCGACGAGAACGGCGGATTGGCCTGCAGACGGGGGCATTGTGTTTCGTGTCCGTTTTCGCCCCTCGCGGCTTTATCGTCGCCGCCGCGGCGGCAAGTCAATTCGCTTTGGGTGTGGCCGCCGGCATGAACTCGGCGCGAACCTTGGCGGTGTGCTCGCCGAGCGCCGGCACCGCGCCGTAGTGGCGCGGGGCGGCGGCGACCCGCACGGGCGGCGCCGGATAGGACACCGGCCCGCTCGGCGTCTCGACGGCGATGCGGCGCAGATGCGGATGGCGCCCCAGCAGGCCGGCGTCGTTGACGCGGGCAAACGCAATGCCGGCAGCCGCGAGCTTCTCCATCAGCGGCGCCACGTCCATCGCGCCGAACACGGCGGCAACGCGCCTGTCGGTATCGGCGCGACGCTTGACGCGTTCGACGTTGGTGGCGAAGGCCGGGTCGGCTGCCAGTGCCTTGTCGTCCAGCACCTTCTCGGCGAGCACGCGCCATTCGCGGTCGCTCTGGACGGCGATGAGGATGTCGGCGCTGTCGCGCGTCCGGAACACGCCGTAGGGCGCGATCGAAGGATGCGCGAGGCCGAGGCGCTGCGGCGGCCTGCCGCCCTCGTGCTGCAACAGCGGCACCGTCATCCAGTCGGCCATGGCATCGAACATGGAGACGCTCAGGGCGGCGCCTTCGCCGGTCATCCCGCGCGCGATCAGCGCTTCGAGGATCGCCTCATAGGCATTCATGCCGGCCGCGACATCGCACACCGAGACGCCGACTCGCGCCGGGCCCTCGGGGCCGCCGGTGACCGAGGCGAGGCCCGCTTCCGCCTGGATCAGCAGGTCGTACGCCTTGCGTGCCGCATAGGGCCCGCTCTCCCCGTATCCCGAAATCGAGCAGACGATCAGCCGCGGATGATCGCGGCGCAGCCGCTCGACCGGAAAGCCGAGCCTGGCGATGGCCCCGGGCTTGAGGTTCTGCACGAACACATCGGCACGCGCCAGTAGCGCCGCCAGCAACGCCTTGTCGTCCTCGCGCGTGAGCTCGAGGACAATGGACTCCTTGCCGCGGTTAAGCCAGACGAAATACGCGCTCTCGCCGTGGGCGACATCGTCATAGAAACGGGCAAAGTCGCCCTCGGGGCGCTCGATCTTGATCACGCGCGCGCCGGCGTCGGCGAGCCGGCAGGTGCAGGTCGGCGCCGCGACCGCCTGCTCGATCGAGACCACGAGGAGACCGGAGAGGGGGAGGGTCATGCGAGGTCCATCAGCAACGTCGTTCCGGGGCGTCGCGCAGCGGCGAGCCCGGAACCCATGGCCACCATACTGCGATCAATCTGCACCACCGGGGTTATGGATTCCGGGCTCGCGCCTACGGCGCGCCCCGGAACGACAGGCTCAATACGACCTCGGCAACCCGAGCACATGCTCGGCCAGGTAGGACAGGATCAGGTTGGTGGAGATCGGCGCGACGCTATAGAGCCGCGTCTCGCGGAACTTGCGCTCGACGTCGTATTCCTCGGCGAAGCCGAACCCGCCATGGGTCTGCACGCACATGTCGGCGGCGGCCCAGGAGGCGTCGGCCGCCAGCAGCTTGGCCATATTGGCTTCCGCGCCGCAATCGCGAGCCGACTCGTACAGTGCCGCGGCCTCGTGCACCATCAGCTCGGCCGCGCGCATCTGCGCATAGACGCGGGCGATAGGGAACTGGACGCCCTGGTTCTGCCCGATCGGCCGGCCGAACACGACACGTTCCTTGGCATATGCCGCCGCCTTGTCGATGAACCATTTGGCATCGCCGATGCATTCGGCCGCGATCAGGATGCGCTCAGCGTTCATGCCGGAGAGGATATAGCGGAAGCCCTTTCCTTCCTCGCCGACCAGGCTTTCAGTCGGAATGCGCAACTGGTCGAAGAAGACTTCCGTGGTGGCGTGATTCATCATCGTGCGGATCGGCCGAATCGTCAGGCCCTTGGCCTCGCGCATGTCGACCAGGAACACCGACAGGCCTTCGGTGCGTTTCTTCGCCTTCTCGCGCGGCGTGGTGCGCGCCAGCAGCAGCATGAGATCCGAATGCTCGGCGCGCGAGGTCCAGATCTTCTGGCCATTGACGACGTAGTGATCGCCCTCGCGCACCGCCTGCGTGCGAAGATTGAGCGTGTCGGTGCCGGAGGTGGGCTCGGTCACGCCGAACGCCTGCAGGCGCAGGCTTCCGCTGGCAATGGCCGGAAGGTAGCGCTTCTTCTGCTCCGGGCTGCCGTGACGCAGCACGGTGCCCATCGTGTACATCTGGGCATGACAGGCCGCGCCATTGCAGCCGCTCGCGTGGATCTCTTCCATGATGGCGGCCGCGGTCCGCATGGTGAGACCGCTGCCGCCGTATTCTTCGGGAATGAGCGCGGCGAGGAAGCCCGCCTGCGTGAGCGCCTGGACGAACTCGGTCGGATAGGCGCGCTCGCGGTCGAGCGCACGCCAGTACTCGCCGGGAAATTTGCCGCACAATCCCCGTACCGCCTCGCGGATTTGCGCAATCTCGTCGGTAGCGGCCGGCTCTCGGTGTTCGTTCACAACATCAGGCCCACATTCAGGCTGTTGTTAGTCGTCATCACGCGCGACCGCGCATCTGCCTTAACGACCTTCAACAGGAACGCCTAGCTTTGCCGATATAGCTCGTAAATTATCCAAAACTCGGATTACGACCGTGTACGCGACGTAGATTGCAAAAAAGTAGTTGAACAGGGGGATAAGGGAGAAGATCACCCAGGCGACTTGGCTCTTTCCCAACCGCCTCGCAAGAAAATAGTTGCCAAATGCAAACGGGATGGACAGCAGAAAGAACGGAAGAAGCGACATGAAGGTATGCCCGGAGCCACCCATCTGATCCTCCGACAAGCTTGCTCGACATGATTGACGAATGTACCACCGCGAAAGAAGCCGTCACACCGGATCCCAGCTGAACACGTCGCCCGAGCGCTCGAGCGGCGTGAACGAGGGCGCGAAGGCGCTCTTGAGCTGCTGGTCGAGCGCCTCCGGCGTCCAGCCGTCGGAGCGCTGCAACGAGCGGATCGGACGCGGCTGGTTGAACAGGAAAATCTCGTTGCGACGCACCGCGAAAATCTGTCCCGAAATGCCGGCGGCGCGGTCGGAGGCAAGATAGACGACCAGCGGCGCGATCTTCTCCGGCGTCATCTGCTTGAACTTCTCCACCCTCGCCTTCTCCTCCGGCGTCTCGGCCGGAATCGAGCCGATCATGCGGCTGAAGGCGAAGGGCGCGATCGCGTTGGAGCGCACGTTGAACCGCGCCATGTCGAGCGCGATCGCGCGCGACAGGCCGGCAATGCCGAGCTTGGCGGCCATGTAGTTGGCCTGGCCGAAATTGCCGACCAGCCCGGACGTCGACGTCATGTGCACGAAGCTGCCGGAATTCTGCTCGCGGAAATGCCCAGCGACGGCGCGGCTCATGTTGAACGAGCCGTCGAGATGCACCTGGATGACGTCGTGCCAATCGGACCAGCTCATGCGGTGAAAGATGCGGTCGCGCAGGATACCGGCATTGTTGACGAGGATGTCGACGCGGCCGAAGGCGTCGAGCGCGGCCTTGACGATCAGCTCGGCGTTCTGCGGCTCCGAGATCGACAAGGTGCTGGCGATCGCCTCGCCGCCGGCGCGCGCGATCTCCTCGACCACGGCCTGTGCCGGACCGGCATCGGCGCCGGCGCCTTCGAGGCTCGCGCCGATGTCGTTGACGACCACGCGCGCGCCTTCCTGCGCCAGCAATAATGCGATCCCCCGGCCGATCCCGCGGCCGGCGCCGGTGACGATGGCAACTTTTCCGGCGACGATGTCCGGCATCAGCTTCCTACCCCATATCGTCATGCCCGGCTTGTGCCGGGCATCCACGTCTTTGAAGACAAACGCACATTAAAGTCAGGGATGGCCTAAACAAGCCCGGCCATGACGACCGGCCTCAGCCCCATACCTCGCGGGCGATATCGGCGATCATGGCGAGCTTCGCCCACTGCTCCCGTTCGGCCAGCACGTTGCCTTCCTCGCTGGAGGCAAAGCCGCATTGCGGGCTCAACGCGAGCTGGTCGATATCGATGAACTTCGCCGCCTCGTCGATGCGCCGCTTGATCGCATCCTTGGCTTCGAGCTGGCCGCTCTTGGTCGTAACCAGACCGAGCACGACGATGCGATCCTTGGGGACCAGTCGCAGCGGCTCGAAGCCGCCGGCCCGCTCGGTATCGTATTCCATGAAATAGCCGTGCACCTTGACGCGGTTGAACAGCGCCTCGGCGACCGGCTCGTAGCCGCCCGTGCCCATGAAGGTCGAGCGATAATTGCCGCGGCACATGTGCATCGTGATCGTCATGTCGGGGGGAACATCCGACATCGCGGTGTTGATGAGGTCGACATAGAGCTCGACCAGCCGCTCCGGATCGTCGCCGCGGTCCTTCTGCGTCTGCCGGTACTTGGCGTCGCACAGCATGGGAATGAAGACTTCGTCGAGCTGCAGGTAGCGGCAGCCGGCATCCGCGAAGGCGCGCACCGCTTGGGCGTAAGTCTTGCCCCAGTCGGCGAAGAACGTATCGAGGGAGGGATAGGCCTTCTCGCTGACCGCCTCCCGGCCGGTGCGGCCATAGAGCGCCGACGGGGCCGGAATGGTGATTTTCGCCGTGCGCGTGGTGCGCGACTTCACGAACGCGAAGTGCTCGAGCATGGGATGGCCGGAAAATCCGACCTTGCCGACGGCGCGTGCCCCTTCGGCCCGCGTGCGCATCCCGGCAAAGGCGATGCCCTGCCCCATCTGATAGCGCTCGATCCCGTCGAGACCCCAGAGAAAATCGAGGTGCCACCACGAGCGGCGGAATTCGCCGTCGGTGACCGCTTGCAGCCCGACCTCTTCCTGTTTCTTGATGACCTTCTCGATTTCCCGGTCCTCGACCTCCTTCAGCGCAGCGGCGTCGATCTCGCCGCGTTGCCGCTTTTCGCGCGCCTCCTTCACGGGCGCGGTACGCAACAGACTGCCGACATGGTCGGCGCGGAACGGCGGCTTGGTGCGTTTCATGAGGAATCCGATCTTAGATTAGGGACGCGCAGGACGCGCCGCAAACTCCACCTCTCCCCGCATGCGGGGGGGGGTATAGTGATAGCCACGAAAATAGGCCACTCAGCCCACCACCTGGACTG
>JBJMSU010000121.1:0-14485 GCA_045801465.1 Xanthobacteraceae bacterium
CGGATTCCGAGCGCAGCGAAGCGGAGCGAAGGAATCCGGGTGAGGGGGCGTCTCCGCGAGTCTGAGCGTGTCGAATTGCCCCCTCACCCGACTTGCATCGCGTCGCGTGCGCTCCGCTCGCAAGTCGACCTCTCCCCGCACGCGGGGCGAGGTGGAGTTTGCCGGGCGGCTAGCGTATCCCATTCACGCCGTCTCGCGCAGGCCGCGGCGCTGAAGGCGCGGCAGCACCTCGGCGCAGAAGTACGGCAGCTCGTCGAGGTAATTGACGAAGGACACCGCGATCCCGCGCACGCCCGCGGTGCTGATGTTGGCCAGTTCCTCGGCCACCGCGTCGGGCGTGCCGACGAACGGATAGCCGCCGATCGCATTGGCGGCGAAATACCGGCGCTTGGCCGCATACTCCTCCGCGCCCACCGTTTGCGGTGTGATGTCCTTCAGCGCCAGCATGCCGTCGACTGCGCCCCAGTCCGCATTTTCGATGACGGCATGGCGGTAGTAGTCCGCCGCCGCCTGGTGGGTCGGCCGGCACACCACCTGGCCGACCGTATAGACCTCGATGTCGCGGCCAAGCCCGCGCGCCTCGCTCTTGACGGCCGTAACCTTGTCGGCGGTGCCTTGCAGCGAGGTGCGCGAGGCGGCGGTCGCCGTGAAAAACGCATCGCAGTTACGCAGCGCGAAGGCCTGGCCGGTCTTCGACGATCCGGCGTTCATGATGATCGGGCGTGTATGGCCGTAGGGCTTCGGCTCGGCGCGCACGCGGGTCAGCTTGAGAAACTCACCATCGACGTCGAACTCGCCCGGCTCGCACCAGGCGCGCTTGACCGTATCGATCCATTCCTGGGCGAATACATAGCGCGCCTCGTGGTCGCGCTGCTTGACCCCGAACATCTCGAACTCGCCTTCGTTCCAGCCCGCCACCAGATTGAGACCGAAGCGGCCTTCGCCGATATGGTCGGCGGTTACGAACTCCTTGGCGGCGATGATGGGATTGAACAGCGGCGCGTGCACGGTCCCGAACACGGTGATGTGTTGGGTGGCAGCGAGCAGGCCGGCCGCCCAGGTCACGGTCTCGAGGGTCGTGCCGTGGAAATCGGTGTCGCCGCCGTAACCCTTCCAGCGCCCGATCGGCAGCATGAAATCGATGCCTGCCGCGTCCGCCATGCGGGCGAGCTGCAGGCACTCCGGCCAGCTGGCGGACCAGCGCTCCGGCACCTTGGTGGCCGAACGGCCGGACGAGCAGTTCGCCCCGAAGATGCCGATCTTCAGGACGTTGCCGTTGTACATGGCCAGCCGCTCATGCATCGCTGCCGTACGGGCCAGCAAAGCTCTCCTCCGCGCATCGCAAGTCTCCGTGCCATCATGGCACGATGGGCGAGAACGGGTCATGCGGGATTTGGATGATAAATATATCGAGCTGCTATTAGCAAAGACCCCGGCTCGGCCCGCCAGCACCGAGCGCGCGAAGCTATTCGCGCGCAACGGGAACCGAACCGGACGTCGAGGCCGAGGACGATCCAGTCGACGCGTCATCGCACTATCGGCACGACCAAGACCCAGCCGCAAGTGAGCCGACGAGTACCGTACATGGCACAAGCAGCCGGTTACATGGTAACAATTGCCGATGGAAGCCGTCATGGAATTCGCCGCCCACCACCGCACGGACCGCGATGGACCTGCACGCGCTTGAATACCGGGCCGAGAGCCGCATGCGGCGGATGCTGCGGCATACCTGGCTCGTGGCGATCGGCGGCATTCTGGCTTTGGTCGGATTGACCGCAGCGGCCTTATACTTCGCGTCGCAGCCGACCATCCTCAAGGTCGCGGTCGGGCCGCCGAACAGCGAAGATCTCCGGGTCATCCAGACGATTGCTCAGCACTTCGCGCGTGAGCGCACGGCAATCCGCCTGCGTCCCATCATCAAGGACGGCGCGGCGCAAAGCGCGGCGGCGCTCGACTCCGGGGACGCCGATCTCGCGGTCGTGCGGCGCGACGTGGCAATGCCGCAAGCCGGCCAGGCAGTCGCCATCCTGCGCAAGAACCTCGTGATGTTCGTGGCGCCCGCACCGGCGGCGGCCGCCGGCAAAGCCAAGCGCGGCAAGAAAGCCGCCGCAAAGGAGGAGGAGACCAAGAAGATCGAGAAGATCGAGGACCTCGCCGGGCGACGCCTTGCGGTGGTCGGGCGCAGCCCGGCCAATATCAGTCTGCTCAAGGTGATCCTCACGCAATATGGAATCCCGCCCGAGAAGGTCGAGGTGGTGCAGATCGACACTGCGGACGTGGGCACCAAGATCCGTGAAAGCAGGACCGACGCGATCATGCTGGTCGGTCCGGTCGGCAGCCGTATCACGGCCGAGGCCGTGGCGGCGGCGATGCGCGACAAGGAGGCCCCGACCTTCATTCCCGTCGACGCTGCGGAGGCGATCGCCCAGCGCGTCGCCGTCTACGAATCCACCGAGATCGCGGCGGGCGCCTTCGGCGGCGCGCCGCAAAAGCCGCCGGAAGCAGTCGAGACGATCGGGTTTTCGCATTACATCGTCGCGCGCAGGTCGCTCGATGAAAGCACCGCCGGCGAGTTCACGCGGCTGCTGCTCGGTGCGCGCCAGAGCCTCTCGGCGGAACTGCCGGCAATCGGTAAGATCGAGCCCCCCGATACCGAGAAAGGCGCCGCCGTCGCCGTCCATCCCGGGGCCGCCGCGTTCATCGACGGCGAGCAGAAGTCCTTCTTCGAGCGCTACAACGACTGGATCTATTACGGCCTGATGCTCTTGTCCTTCGTCGGGTCGGCCATGGCATGGCTGATGAACTACTCGAAGGTCGACGACCACGCCAAGAAGCTGACGTTGCTCGACCGCTTGCTCGAGGTCATGCAGGAGGCACGCCAGGCTTCGACCCTGGACACGCTGGAACAGCTGCAAACCGAGGCCGACGCGATCCTGCAAGCCACGATCCGGCAGGTGGAAAACCAAAACCTTGATCAGACGGTGCTGCAGGCGTTCTCCCTCACGCTGGAGCAGACGCGCGGCGCGATTGCCGAGCGGCGCGCCTCGCTCATGGCGGCGCCGGCGCAGCCGTCATGACCGTCAGGCCGGCAGCCGCCATGAAAGAGCGTGAAATCGTTCCGACCTCCATGGCTGTCGGCAGTCGCGCTCGCGACGCGCCGTGACCGGCGCTACAGCAGCCCGGCGCGGTGCACGATGCCGCCGTCGATCGTCAGCATGGTGCCGCTGGTATAGGAGGAGAGATCCGAGGCGAGGAAGACGACCGCCGCGGCGATCTCGTCGGACATCGCCGGCCGGCCCCACGGCAGGTGCTTGAACTTCTCGGTCCAGCGCTCGGGATCGCCGAGTTCGGCGGCCGCGCGCTGACGCCCCAGCCACTCGAACCGCTCGGTCGCCACCGGACCCGGATTGACGCCGAGCACGCGCACGCCGAAGTCCGGGCTTCTCCCGCCGAGCGCGCGCGTGAATGCGATCAGCCCGGCATTGCCGGTGCTCCCGGCGATGTAGTTGAAGTCGAGGCGCTCGCCGCCGACGCCGATGATGTTGATGATTACGCCGCGCTGCCGCGCCTTCATGCGCGCGAAATAGATGCGCGTCATGTTGATATAGCCGAACATCTTGAGCTCCCAGGCGGCGCGCCAAGTGGCGTCGTCGACCGCCTCGATGCTACCGCTGGGAACCGCGCCGGCATTGTTCACCAGGATGTCGACGTCGGGAAAGCGCTGGGCGACCTGCTCGCGCGCCGCGGCGTCGGACAGATCCGCCGGCATGATCTCGACGTCGACAGCGGATGCCTTGCGGATGTCGGCGGCGGCCTTCTGCAACGCATCGGCCGAACGCGCCACCAGAGCGAGGTTCACGCCCTCGGCCGCGAACCACTTGGCGGTCGCAAGCCCGATGCCCTTCGACCCGCCGGTGATCAGCGCGGTGCGACCGGCCAGCTTCAAATCCATGAATGCCCCCCTGGCAAGCTATTGTTGGAGGATGATCTTGTCCGAAAACCGGTCTCCAGCCGGCATCAAGTCCGGGCCAGGCATTTTCGGGATCATGCTCTATCGGCCGGTGAAAACCGGCTTGCGCCTTTCTCCGAAGGCGCGGCGGCCCTCGGCGTAATCGGCACTGTCGAGACAGGCCTGCATCAAGCGTTCGCAAGCTGCAAGCTCGATCTCCGAGGACAGCGCCTGGAGCTCGTGGACAGTCTGCTTGATTGCGCGGATCGTGAGAGGGGCATTGCCGGCAATCGCCGCGCAGGTGTCGCGCACGTAGCTCTCCAGCTCGGCGGCAGGCGTGACGCGGTTGACGAGGCCCATCCGCTCGGCTTCGCCCGCCGAGAACTGGCGTCCGGTGAAGAAGATCTCCTTCGCGTAGCTCGGGCCGACCATGTCGATGAGTCTTTTGAGGCTCGGCACAGGATAGCCGAGACCGAGCTTGGCGGCCGTGATCGCCAGGGTTGCCGTGTCCGCTGCGATGCGGATGTCGCAGTTTGCCGCAATCTGGACGCCCGCGCCGATGCAGAAGCCGTTGATCATGGCGATGGTGGGCTTGGTCGACATCTGGATGCGCTGATTGGCGCGGGCGGACAGTTCCTCGAGCCCCGCCGCCGATTGCGAGGAGGCGAACTCCTCCTCGAACTGCGAGATATCGAGACCTGAGACGAAGGCCTTGTCGCCGGCGCCACGCAACACGATGACACGGATCGCCGGGTCATGCTCGAAACGATCGAGGACGTCGGGAACCGCGCGCCACATCTCCACCGAGATGGCGTTTCGTCTGCTCGGATTGTTGAAGATCATCCAGCCGATCGGGCCATCGACCTCCGCGATCATTTTCTCCGTCGCCACGCTCATCGGCACGCCCTCGTCTGATTTGCTGAGAAAGACATCTCGGTCGTTCCCGCGCAACCGGGAACGCATAGCTGTCGCCGCGAAGGCCGGGAAACCGCCAGCCTCGCGAAGTGAACTCTCACGGTGTTCATGGATCCCCGCCTTTCGCGAGGACGACGGCCGGAAATGCGCCAGACGAGAGCCGACTGTGGAGCCGGCGCTTATCTTTCCCGGAATGCCTTCATGATCTGGTCCTGCAGCGGTTTCACCAGATAGGACATGACGGTGCGATCGCCGGTCTGGATGAAGGCTTCGACCGGCATTCCGGCTTGGAGCTTCAATCCGTGCAGCCGGGCGAGCTCTTCCGGGGGCATGCTGATCCGCACGACGTAATAGGTGGCGCCCGTCTTCTGGTCCTGGGCGATGTCGGCCGAGATCACCGTCACCACGCCATTGATCTCGGGCGTGGTCCGCTGGTTGAACGCCGCGAAGCGCAGCGTCGCGCGCTGGCCGATCGAGACCTGATCGACGTTCTGCGGCGGCAGTTTCGCCTCGACGGTGAGCTGGTCCGCTTCCGGCACGACCAGCATGAGCGGCTCGCTCGCCGTCACCACGCCGCCGACCGTGTGCACGGCCAACTGGTGAACGATGCCATCCTGCGGGGCGCGGATGTCGACGCGCATGAGCTGGTCCTGGGCGGCAACCTTGCGTTCCACCAGTTCGGCGCTCTTGGCCTGGATCTCGCGCAGCTCCTTGGCCACTTCGCTGCGGAGGTCCTGATCGACCTGGAGGATCTGAAGCTTGATCTCGGCGGTCTTGCCCTTGGCCTGGGCGACGCTCGAAATGATCTGGCCGCGCTCGCCGGTGATACGGGCTGCCTCGCGCTCGAGCGCCATCCAGCGCTGGATCGATACGAGCCGCTTGTCCCACAGCTCGCGTACGCCCTTGAGCTCCTGGTGGATCATGTCGATCTCGGTCTTCTTGGCCTCGGCCTGGCCGGTGAGACCGACGATCTCGTCCTGCAGCTGGGCGATCCTTTCCCTGAGCTGCGACTTCTGACCGAGACGGGCTTTGTGGCGCAGCTCGAACAGGATCTGCTCGCCGCCAAGGATGCGGGCGACATCCGGGTCGCGCTTGCGCGCGAGCAGTTCGGCGGGAAAGTCGATCTTTTCGTCGTCGTCGCGCTCGGCTTCGAGCCGCGCCTGCCGCGCGCCCAGCTCGTCCAGGCTCTTCACCACGATCGAGAGGTTGGCGCGCGTGGTGGTGTCGTCGAGGCGGACCACGACGTCGCCGCCTTTCACGCGGCTGCCGTCGCGAACGCGAAGCTCGCCGACGACGCCCCCGGTCGGGTGCTGGACCTTCTTGACGTTCGTTTCCACCACCAGGACGCCGGAAGCGATGACCGCACCGGAGAGCTCGGTGGTCGCGGCCCATCCGCCCAATCCTCCCGCCAGAAGCACGACGACCACGACGGCCGTCAGCACGTGACGCCGGATCGAGCCGCCTGCGCTACCGTTTTGGCCGTCTTGCTCGGTCATGCCGGCCTTGCCCCTCCCTCGGGCACGACTTTCATTGGACGCGGCGCGGTGCGAGCGGGTTGAAGCACGTTGCGGAGCACTTCCTCCTTGGGCCCAAACGCTCGAATAGTGCCGTTCGCCATAGCCAATACAAGATCGACGGCATGGAGTGCAACCGGACGGTGCGCGATCACGACGACGATGGCGCCGCGCTGGCGCGCCGCCATGATCGCGTGAGTCAGGGCCTCGTCGCCTTCGGCATCGAGATTCGAGTTCGGCTCGTCGAGCACGATGAGGAAGGGGTCGTGGTAGAGAGCACGGGCAAGCGCGATGCGCTGGCGCTGGCCGGCCGACAGCGCCATTCCGGCCTCCCCGATCGGCGTTTCGTACCCCTCGGGAAGGCGCAGGACGAGGTCGTGCACGCCGGCAGCCTGGGCGGCGGCGATGATGGCGGCCGGGTCGGGATTCGGCTCGAAGCGGGCAATATTTTCCGCCACTGTGCCTTCGAACAACTCGACGTCCTGCGGCACGTAGCCGACGTGCGGTCCCAGCGCCTCCGACGACCATTGCTCGAGCGCAGCGCCGTCGAGACGGACCTTGCCACGCACCGGCTGCCACACCCCGACCATGGCGCGCGCCAGCGACGATTTTCCCGACGCGCTCGGCCCGATGACGCCGACGGCCTGACCCGCCTTCAGCGCAAAGGTCGCATCCTGGACCACGATTTTCTGTTGCCCGGGCGGAGCGATACTCAAATTTTCGACCGAGAGGCTTTGCTTCGGCCGCGGCAGCGTCATGGGTTCTTGCCCCTGTTGCAGCACGGCAAGAATGTCGGACAGCCGGCGCCAGCTTTGCCGCGCGCTGACGAAGCCTTTCCAGTTCGCGATGGCGAGCTCCACCGGGGCGAGCGCGCGCGCGACCAGGATCGAGCTCGCGATGATGATGCCGCCGGTGGCCTCCTGGTTGATGGTGAGATAGGCGCCAACCGCCAGCACGGCCGATTGCAGCAGCATCCGCAGCACGCGCGAGGCTGCGGCAAGCCCGCCCGCCACATCGGAACCGTGTTGCTGATGGTGCATGTACTTCGCATTGGCGCTCGCCCAGATGGCCGAGAGCCGGGAGATCATGCCCATCGCTTTCAAGACTTCCGCATTGCGCCGGCTCGCTTCGGCGATCGCCATGCGGCTTTGGCCGTGCGTGACCGCGGCTTTCGCCGGCGCCCGCGTCAGCATCTCGGTCGCCAAGGTCAACGCCACCAGGATCACTGCGCCGGCGAGCGCCGTGATGCCGATCCAGACGTGGAACACGAAGCACAGCCCGAGATAGAGCGGCATCCACGGCAGATCGCACAGGGCTGCCGGCCCGGTCCCCGACAGGAAGCTGCGCAATTGGTCGAGGTCGCGCACCGACTGGAGGCCGTCCGCCCGGCTCTGCACCCTCAGCGGAAGGCGGACCACGGCATCATAGACCCGCGTACTCAGCTGTTCGTCCAGAAAGGCCCCGATGCGGACCAGAAGGCGTCCGCGCGTCATGTCGAGGATGCCCTGGAAGGCAAAAAGCGCCGCCACCAGGGCAAACAGGGCGACCAGGGTCGGAACGCTGCGGCTCGGCAGCACGCGGTCGTAGACCTGCAGCATGAACAGCGACCCGCTGAGCATGAGTACGTTAATGACCCCGGTCAGCAGACCGATCGCCGCAAAGGCGTTCCTGCAGGCCGACAAGGCCGCCATGATCGGCGATGGCGACGTGGCGCGGCTTCGGGGCAGCTGGATCACAACCAGAGTCCTGTATCAGGTGGCAACGCCCGGCTCGACATTACTTCCGGGACGCAAAAACTATTTATCACTATTGTGCCACCTTTTGCTTGCGAAGCCTTGCCGATCTGCAGCGGCTTGGATTGTTCTTTTCCAAACCACCAACAAAGCAGACGAAAAGAAACCGTTCGAGATTAATTGTACATTGCTATCAGGTTATATATTTGATTGCAATGAATATTTGCCGTGTCGATGGCAGCAAGCAAAGCTCTGTTCCGCGGGCCGCCGTTCCGCCGCGGAATACGGTGTAGGCTGCTCAAAAAGGCCGGGAAAGCCATGGCCGAGACCAATTGGAACAGCCGCAGCCTCGCTCGCTAGATGGCCCTCGATCAGATGAAGCGGAAGTCGTCGGCAACGAGGCTCGACCTGAGCACGTTCTGCAGCACGAGCTGATCGCCTCCGCCGAAGTCGATCACGGTGTCGGCGCCCACCTGCGTGGAATGGCTGAGAACATCGGTGAAGCTCGTGATGTTGCCGAAGCCCGACAAAGCGACGGTGTCGCTTAGGCCAGCGCCGCCGCTGAAGTCGGTAGCCGTATCGTGGGCACCGCCGCGGCGGAACACGAAGGTGTCGTTGCCGCCGCCGCCGGTCAGCACGTCGTCGCCGACATTTCCCTGAAGATTATTGTCGAGCGCGTTTCCGCTCAACGTGATGCCGGTCGTGGTGTTGACCACGCCATTCTCGACGTTGGCCGCCAGCACATAGCCGCTCACCGACACAAAGGCTGCGTCCGCGCCCTCGCTGGCATTTTCGACGATCACGTCGCTGAGACTGTCGACCACATAGGCATCGTTGCCGACGCCGCCGACCATCCTGTCGTCGCCGTCTCCGCCGTCCAGAACGTCATTGCCGGCCCCGCCTTGCAGGGTGTCGTTGCCGCCATCGCCCATGAGAAAATCGTTTCCGGCCCCGCCGTTCAGCGTGTCGGCGCCGGCATTTCCCTGCAGCACGTTGTCCAGTTCGTTGCCGCTCAGCGCAACCCCATCTCCAACAATGACGACCCCGTTCTCGACGTTACTCGCCAGAGTGTAGCCGCTCACCGAGACGAAGGCCGCGTCGGTACCCTCGTTGGGATTTTCGACTACGGCGTCGGCGAGATCGTCGACGTAATAGGCATCGTTGCCGGCCCCGCCGACCATCCTGTCGGCACCGGCCCCGCCATCCAGGACGTCGTTGCCGGTCCCGCCGACGAGGCCGTCTCTGCCGCCCTCGCCCATGAGAACATCGTTGCCGGCGCCACCGATCAGAACGTCGTCGCCAACGTTTCCCTGCAGGACGTTGTTGAGCCCGTTACCGGTGAGCGTCAGCCCATGGGTGGTAGTGATCACCCCGTTCTCGACGTTGTCCGGCAGAACAAACCCGCTCACCGAGACAAAGACCGCGTCCGCGCCCTCGTTTGGGCGCTCGAGCACGACGTCGGTAAGACTGTCGACATAATAGGCATCGCTGCCGGTGCCTCCGGCCATGCGGTCGGCGCCGGCTCCGCCGTCCATCACGTCGTTGCCGGCCCCGCCCTGCAGGACGTCATTGCCGGCGCCGCCTTGCAGCGTGTCGTTGCCGTCCCCGCCGATCAGGGAATCGGCGCCCACGCCGCCCGTCAGCACACGGCCTGCCGGATCGTAGATCGTCCCGCTCAGCGTCCCGTTGTCGAGAAACTGGGTTTGCGTCAGCAGCGCGCCCGACGCGCCGTATTCCGTCACCACGGACGTGAAGGGCTCGGTTTGCGCGCCATCAATGACAATGTCGCGATGGCCGCCGCCGGCCGTCGGCGTGCTCTCGGCAACAAGCGCGTTCGGGATGATCTGGTGCCAGATGTCCGCCCCCAGGATCGCCGATCCGTCGGCGAACACGAACGCATCGATGGCGCTCGTGGTGAGAAAGAAATCGCGAATGATCAGGACCTGCAATGACCCATCGCCGTCGGCTGCCCCACCGGAACCGGCTATCGAGATCTGCAGATCGGTGCCGTTGCGCGTGAAGCGCAGGTCGGCCGGATCGATTCCCGCGCCAAAGCGGACGATGTCCCTCTGCAAGCCCGACCCCGCTGTCGCTGCGATGATGGTCGTGCCGCCGAACTCGCTCTTCTCGATGACGAATGTATCGTCGCCATCGGTATTAACGATCGTGCGTTGCACGCCGGCCGCCGGCGCACCGGTCACCGGCATATCAGCCCGCTGAAATGGCGACGTGAGTGGATCGGACAGGTCGGCGGACGCGGCAAAGATACCGGCAACCGCCAGCTTGTTGGCAGCGGAATCCGTCATCCGAATTCTTCCCCCCGACAGACTTTAAATTGAGGCTTTACCCGTGTGAAATTTACGACGTTGCGGCCACTGCCCGGATCCTTATCGCATTTTGTGCGGCAAAGGAGTACCCACCCTGCCGAAAAAAGCTCTAGTGTTTAACAATTCGCGGTCAGCAGTGTGGCGCTGGCCGTCGGTGCGGCGGGGGTCGTCATGGCGGCAGTTGTCGACCCGGTCTCGGGCCTCGAGTTCTACGAGCTCAGCCATCCCTGGGGCTACTACACGCCGATCATGCCGGGCTATGAAGACATCAAGCTCGAACGCGTGTCGCATCACGCCCGTCATGGCGCCATGGCGCAGCGTTTCTCCACCGTGATGCACACCTCGACGCACCTCAATGCGCCGATCCATCTGGTGCAGCGCGCCACCGCAGTGGGCAACCTGCCGCTCGACCGCTTCTTCGGCACCGGCGTGGTGCTCTCGGTGCCCAAGCAGAAATGGGACCTGATCGGCGTTGACGATCTCGCGGCCGCCAAGCCCGAGGTCCGCAGCGGCGATATCGTGTTGATCGTCACCGGATGGCACCGCCACTATTCCGATTCGATCCGCTACTTCGGCCATGCGCCCGGGCTCGCCAGGGAGGCGGCGGAATGGCTGGTCGCGCGCAATGCCAAGCTGGTGGGCACCGATACCGCGACCATCGATCACCCGTTGGCGACCTCTCTCGGTCCGCATCGCAACGGGCCGCAGATCAGGTTCCTGCCCCCCGAGTACAAGAAGGCAACAGGCCGCAACGCGATCGACGATTTCCCGGAATGGAACCCGGCGCACCGCACCTTGCTGCAGGCCGGCATCCCGACCATCGAGAATGTCGGCGGCGACGTCGCCGAAGTGGTGGGGACGCGATGTACGTTCCACGCCTACCCGTGGAAATGGACGGAAGGGGACGCCTGCGTGATCAGGCTTGTCGCCATGCGTGATCGCCGGGGCACCTACCGCGTCGAGGCCGGGCGCGCGGCTTGATTGAGAGTACTTGAGGCGCAAGGGAAATGCCCGGATTCGATACCGACGGCCTGCAATTCTTCGATCTCACCCAGCGCTATGGCCACGGCATTCCGCAGTGGCCGGGCGGCGCCGCCGCGGCGCGCGGGCTCGCCGTCAACACGCTGCAATTTCATGCCCGCGACGGCGTGCTCGTGCAATATGTCGAGGGCATCATGCATCGCGGGACGCACATGGACGCACCCATCCACGTGCTCGAGGACACGCCGACGATCACCGGCTACGAGCTGTGGCGCTTCTTCGGCACCGGCGTCGCGGTTTCCATTCCCAAGGGCAAGTGGGAGGTGGTCACGCCGGACGATCTCGAAAAGGCCCAGCCGACGATCGAGCCGGGCGACATCGTGATGATCAATACCGGCACGCACCGCCTGTACGGCGACAACGACGACTACTATGCGTACTCGCCGGGCCTTTACAAGGAAGCTGCCGAGTGGCTGGTCGATCGCAAAGTCAAGATGGTCGGCATCGACGTGCAGGCGCTCGATCACGGGCTCGGCACCTATATGGCGCCGCACGGCACGGGGCCGACCATGCCGCACCTCAACGCGGAATATAAGGTGGCGACCGGCCGCGATATCCTCGACGATTTTCCCCATTGGGAGCCGGCGCACAAAATCCTCATGGGCAACGGCATTCCGGGGATCGAGAATGTCGGCGGCGAGCTCGACCAGGTGACCGGCAAGCGCTGCACCTTCATGGCCTTCCCCTGGCGCTGGCCGCATGGCGAAGGCTGCGGCGTGCGCGTGATCGCCGTCATCGATCCGCAGCAGACGTACCGGTTCGCATCGGGATCGTGAAGTGAGGCAGGGGGAAGTCGTGATCGAGCAGTTCACCGATGTCGATACCAAAGAGGGTCCGATCGAGACCTTCATCTGCCATCCGGAACATCGCGGTCCGTGGCCGGCCGTCATCTTCTTCATGGATGCTCCCGGCGTTCGCGAAGAGCTGCACGACATGGCCCGCCGGATCGCCACCGTCGGCTATTACGTGATCCTGCCCAATCTCTATTATCGCCAGGGCCGCGGCATCACCTTGCCGCCGGACTGCACCGTCGAGGGCAGCGCGGCGTTCAAGCGGATGTTCGAGCTCATGGGCACGTTGTCCAATGCGCTCATTGCGAAGGACACCGGCATCCTGCTGAATTTTCTCCAATCGCAACCCGCGGCGCGCAAAGAGCGGGTCGGGGCGCTTGGCTATTGCATGAGCGGACCCTTCGCGGTCACGGCGGCGGCGCATTATCCGGACCGCATCGGCGCCGCCGCCTCCTATCACGGGGTGTTCCTGGCGACCGACAAGCCCGACAGCCCGCACCTGCTCGCCGACAAGATCCGTTGCGAGACGTACCTGGCGTTCGGCGAGAAGGATCACCTCACCCCGCCGGCGCAGATCGAGACCGTGCGGGCGGCGTTCGAGAAGGCGGGCGCCAAGTTCGAGATCGAGATCTATCCCGGCGCCGGCCACGGCTTCGTGTTTCCGGGCCGCGCCAACTACGTCAAGGCAGCGGCCGAGCGTCATTGGGAACGGCTGTTCGAGCTGTTCGGCCGTAACTTACAATGACCTTGAGCACACAGTCGGGGACAAATATTGCCGACCTTGGCATGGTCCCCAACCGGTCGATGGGCTTAGGATTGGGATCGTTCTGCAGGGGAGGAAAAAGATGCGTCTGAGATTTGCCAGACCGCTGGCATCGAGTCTCGCGGCCTTTGCGTTCGGCTGCATGGTCCCGGCCGCCGCACACGCCCAGGAGCCGACATCGATCAAGGTCGGGTGGGCCATCTCCAAAACCGGACCCAACGTGGGCGGCGCCACGATCACGCTGCTCAACGCGTACAAGCTGTGGGTCAAAGACGTGAACGCCGCCGGCGGCATCATGCTCAAGAGCATCAACAAGAAGCTCCCCATCGAGGTGATCGAGTACGACGACCGCAGCAATTCCGAAGAGATGATCAAGGCAGTCGAGCGGCTGATCAATCAGGACAAGGTCGACTTCGTGTTCCCGCCCTGGGGCACGGCCTTCAGTGTGGCATCGGCGCCGATCTTCGCCCGCGCCGGGTATCCGCAGATCCTGGTGACGGCGACCACGGACCGCGCCCCGGAATTCGCCAAGCGCTGGCCCAACAGCTTCTGGCTGCTCGGTACGGCGACCGAAATGGCGGACTCGGCGGTCGAGGTGTTTTCCAAGCTCCGCAAGGAGGGCAAGATCGGCGGCAACGTCGCCATGATCGGCGTGGCCGACGAGTTCGGGATCCAGCTCTCGACCGCGGCACGCGAGGCGTTCAAGAAGGCAAACTTCACCCTCGTCTACGACAAGTCCTACCCGCTCGGCACGCAGGACATGCAGCCGATCCTGACCGAGGCGATGCGCACGAATGCCGATGTCTTCATGGCGGCAAGCTATCCGCCGGACACTTTCGCCATCATCGATCAAGCCAAAGTCCTCAACTACAATCCGAAGGTCTTCTTCACCGCCGTCGGTACCGCCTTTCCCCTGATCAAACAGCGCTTTGGCGCGAACGCCGAAGGCATTATGGGAACCGGCGGATGGAATGCGGATTCGCCGCAACTCAAGGACTATTTGAAGCGGCACATGGCGGAGAACGGCGCCGAACCGGACCGGTGGGCCAACCCGGTGACGTATACCAGCCTGCAGATGCTGCAGCAGGCGATCGAACGGGTCGGCAAGATCGACCGCGCCGCCGTGATCAAGGACCTGCAGACCGGCACCTTCGACACGATCATGGGCAAGGTGAAGCTCGTCGACAATCGCTTCCTCGACGTGTTCCAGACCGGCCAATGGCAGAACGGGGAGTATTACGGCATCGGGCCGGCGCGACTCGAGGGCGCCCGCGCGCCCGTTTTTCCCAAGCCGGCCTGGAACCAATGATTGGCGCGTAAGGCCCGCATAGGCAGAATGAACGCGAGG
The DNA here is from genome assembly GCA_045801465.1 of Xanthobacteraceae bacterium. GTDB lineage: Bacteria > Pseudomonadota > Alphaproteobacteria > Rhizobiales > Xanthobacteraceae > DATFWC01. The sequence goes on from JBJMSU010000121.1 coordinate 14,382, forward strand.
CCGTGCCGCATGCTCCACCTCTCCCCGCGGGCGGGGGGAGGTCGACTTGCGAGCGCCCCTGCGCGAAGCCAGTCGGGTGAGGGGGCGGGGCCACAGGCTCCGCC